>JAZULH010000084.1:0-2008 GCA_045602985.1 Acutalibacteraceae bacterium
TCATATTTTTATCCGACAAGGTTGTCTAATTACTGAAATATGGCATTTTTCTCGTTTTGTGTCGTGTAATATATAGACAACAAAGAGTATTCTGCAAGTGAAAGGAGGAACCAAGATGGAACAAAAAAAGATTGGAAACTTTTTGAAAAATCTTAGAAAAGAAAAAGGTATCACACAAGAAATGCTTGCAGAGAAATTGAATGTTTCGGGGAGGACGGTATCACGTTGGGAAACGGGAGTTTCCCACAGTTATAGATATTACACCACAACCCACGCTTACACAGTATTGCGAGGAAACAACTTTTGGATCAATAGAAAGAAGCTCTGTCAACATCCCCTTTGAAGATGGTGACGGTGCTTTTTTGATTTCCGGGGCAAGGATGTAAAATCGGCAAGGTCGGTTTTGTATCCGAGAAACGGAAATGATGGGGGAATCTGGCACACAGACTTTGCTTGCAAAGTCTAGTGTGTTATACCCTCTATCTGCGGGTCTGCGAAAAGTCGGGGACTAGGATTCTGGTCGCCGGTTTTGAAGCAGAGAAAAAGAGCTTTGTTTCTGTGCCCGTGTCAGTCACAGAAGTAAAGCTCTTTGATTAGCAGGTAGAGGATATAATTTGATAGATTACATCATTCTCATAGGTTTCACAAAGTATACCGCATTATCATCCGATACATAGCAGCAATGACGCCCTTAGTATCGGAAAAGACTATTTCCGAATGTTTTTAAGCAGCACAATGATAAGCACTGCCATAATTCCGATTTCAAATAAATAATACGCCCAAAGCGGCACCGGAAGCGGCGCACCATAACGGTTCGGACGCCTGTTCAGGAATTCAATTATCGTTTCCCCTCTGACCGCGCAGACAAACTGAAAAAAGAACCCTATTGCAGATAGTGATGAAACAATGCCAACTATGCCGACCGCTCTTGCACGCGGGCCGCCCATTTCATCGGCAGGCATCCCCTTAATCGTGCGATAGACCACGACCATTATCGCAACTGACACCGCACACAGCACAAATGATACGATTATACTATACATATATCGTTCCTCACTTTCTGATTTTATCATGAAATCAGCAATCACATTCCTTATATTATCATATTCCTGCGGAAAATGCAACTGCTGCCGGAACAAAACAAGAAAAAACACAGCTGCCAACCACTCATAATCAGCCGTCCCCCTTACTCGTACCCCTATTCTATTTTCGAGAGCACCGCGACATCTTTCGCGCAGGACTTGACAAACTTACTATAATATTTTTTTGCTTTTATAATATTTAACCGTAAATATTTAGGCTATATAATACTCACAGCATAACAATTAAGAAAGGCTTGATTTTTACCAGACGTTCTTTGTATCAATCATCTGCGGTCAGACCCTTCAGCAGACCTTCTTCATGGTAGGTGCGGTCAAAATGACGGACTGTTTCTGCTGCGATTGACGAAGCATACGCGGATTTGTCCTTCGGCATGTGCAGTTGGACGATGCACCATTTTTGGCGGGTCATTCAACAGAGATTTTCTTGACCTTGAACAGTATGTCAGAGTAATGGTTGATGAAGAACAGGGTGCTAGTTTCAAAGTAGGACCAGAAATGCTTGAGAAGTATGGAGTAAGCGAAGATGTATTATTCCACGCAGCTATGGATTGTACAAAACCTTTAATTAAGATTCAAAATATGACATCTATTGTTGCAGAAATGATGAAAATTTCTGTTGATGAAGCAATTAAAATGCAAGGTGGAAATCCATCAATGATTGTGGTTACAAATAAAACAAAAACAAATGGTTCTTCTACAATTTGCTTTACAGATGTATTAAAAGAAATTGCAGATAGATATGAAAGTGATTTAGCAATTCTTCCAAGCAGCATTCACGAATGTATCTTATACTTGGACAATGCTCCATGCACTACATCCGCTATGATGTTCTTTACGGATGTGTGCTTTCCAGACTGCAATACTGGTCGGAGCAGGTGCACCGGGATGATGAAAAGCTGTTACAA
>JAZULH010000085.1:0-14337 GCA_045602985.1 Acutalibacteraceae bacterium
GCTCCATTTCAAGACGGCTTTTTTCAAGCATATCAACAACATCTTCAAAACGTACATTTTCCGATGAAACAAGCTCCCCTGCCCTGTTGATAATATCCTTATTTATACCTAACCTTTCAGATATAGCAAAGGCATTTGACCTGCCCGGAATACCGATAAGCAGCCTGTATGTAGGCTTAAGACTGTTAACATCAAACTCACAGGAGCCATTTTCTACACGAGGTGTCTGCAAAGCGTACGCCTTAAGCTCTGCATAGTGTGTTGTTGCGGCAATCTTTGCACCCTGACGGTGAAGCTGCTCGAGTATTGCCATAGCAAGGGCGGCGCCTTCAACAGGATCCGTACCTGCTCCCAATTCGTCAATAAGAACAAGCGAGCTTTCATCAGCCGCAGACAATATATTAACAATATTTACCATGTGTGATGAAAATGTTGACAAGGATTGCTCTATGCTTTGTTCATCACCAATATCCACAAGTATATTTTTATACACGCTGACCTTACTTTCGTCATAGGCAGGAATCATCATACC
Organism: Acutalibacteraceae bacterium; assembly: GCA_045602985.1. Lineage (GTDB taxonomy): Bacteria > Bacillota > Clostridia > Oscillospirales > Acutalibacteraceae > DTU089. The sequence goes on from JAZULH010000085.1 coordinate 533, forward strand.
TGACGATGCCATTGCTGACAGCAGTCCTATAGTTTTGATTGCAACTGTTTTACCGCCTGTATTGGGACCTGTAATAACAAGTGTATCAAAATCCGAGCCCAGACGTATATCAGTTGCAACAACCTTCTTGGGGTCAATAAGCGGATGGCGTGCCTTGTTAAGCAGGGTTTCGCCTTTATCATTAAGCAACGGTACACTTGCCTTCATCTGATAAGCAAGGTGTGCTTTTGCAAAAATTACATTTATTTCAACAGCACACTCGTAACTACCCTTGATTTCCTCAAGAAAACTGCCTGCTTCAACAGAAAGCTCATACAAAATACGTTCAATCTCTTGTGCTTCCTTGCCTTTGAGCACTCTGATGTCATTATTAGCCTCAACAACACCAGATGGCTCAATAAATACAGTAGCACCCGTAGACGAGGTGTCGTGTACAAGCCCGGACACAGAGTTACGGTGCTCATTCTTAACAGGCACAACATACCTGCCGTTGCGCTGAGTGATAATTGCATCCTGCAAAACAGTTTTCAGACTGCCTGAACGAATCATCTTTTCCAGCTGGTCGCGTACGCTGTTTTCCTTTATTTTTATCTGACGGCGTATTGATGACAATTCGGGTGAAGCATTATCGCTCATTTCATCCTCGGATAAAATAGCTGCAGAAATTTTTTCTTCAAGATATTTATTCGGCATAAGTGAACTAAAATAAATATCAATACTGCGTTGCTCCTGACCGCTGTTTGAACGCCATTCACAAAGTGCACGCACAGCCCTTACAGTGCTTGCAATATCAAGCAGCTCTCCCATACTGAGAACACCGCCTGCCGCGGCACGTGAAAGTGAATTATTTACATTTTTCAAGCCACCGAAGGATGGTCCGCCGTGCTTGGCGAGCATTATGTAAGCATCCTCGGTCATTTTAAGTAACCTTTCAGCAGCAGTAAGGCTTGTTTCGGGTCTGAGGGCTGAAATCATGTTGCGGGCATCCTCATTGCAGGCACGCACAGCCAGAAGCTCCAGTACCTTATCAAACTCAAGTGCTTTTAAATGTCTGTTCATATTTTCCATAAATAATATCCTCACAGTACGGCATTATACATCTGCCAGTACTCTGTAAAAATCAAGTGTTTTAAACTTACGCTGAGTTTTGTTCAATAAGTAAACTTCACATATATGGCAAAAGCTTTCCATAGACTCATCGGAAAGGTTAAAGGAAAATATTTTTTCAAAATCCGACAGCGAAACATACCGCATAGCTTGTACCACAGAGGCACTAAGACAGTAATTCTCTCCCACAGGGGTACATTCCTTACAGTAAATTTTGCCGTTTTCAGGAGAAAAATACATAAACTCCGACTCATAGACTCCACAATTATCACAGCCCACTAATGCAGGCATATAGCCACTCAGCGCCATTAACCGCAGCTCTGTAACCGCCTTTATAAAGCGGGGCATTTTTTTATCACCCTTTAACAGCCATAAAGCATTAAGAAAAAGTCGGAGCAGCTCCTCCGACTCAAAATCCTCTTCACAAAACTCGTTTGCGAGCTCGCAAAAATACTGCGCCAGAGCCATTTTTTCCACATTGTTACGCAGTTCAAAAAACACTTCCCGCACAAGTGCATCCTCAACAGAATATGCATCCCTTGTTTTTACGAAAGTAAAATCAGAATACGCTAACAACGATGTTGCCGCCAGTTTTTTGCTTTTTGTTTTTTTTGCACCCCGTGAAAAAGCGCGCACCAAACCGTACCGGGCCGTAAGCACGGTAATAAGTCGGTCTGATTCACCTACACTCTGTTCCCTGATAACCAGTCCCGGTGCAGTTTTCTTCATCACTGGGCTCCATCTCCGTTTTATTAAGGGAGTTAAGGCAACTGCGGTACTCAAGATAGTCAGCAATTTTGCCATTTTCGCAAAAGCGCTCCCACAATTTATTTTCATCCATAAAACCACTCCCACAGAAATGCTGTAATAATATTTTATTCAGTGGGAATTTCTTTATACGGGGTAAAAAAAAGTAAAATTAATCCAACCCGAAGTTGTGTATAAGTCCTTCGCGGTTACGCCAATCCTCTTTCACCTTGACCCAGCATTGCAGGTTGACCTTGCACTCAAAAAAGTTTTCGAGCTCATGGCGTGCATTGGTGGAAATTTCCTTAAGCATTGCACCCTTTTTACCTATAACAATACCCTTATGACTCTCGCGCTCACAGTATATTGTGGCTTCAATATCAAGTATAGGCTTGTCCTCACGCTCACGCATTTTTTCAATTGAAACAGCTATGCCGTGGGGTATTTCCTCGTTCAATCTGTGCAAAAGCTTTTCGCGTATCATTTCAGCGGCAAGAACACGCTCAGGCTGGTCAGTAAGTGTATCCTCAGGAAAAAAGAACTCCGAAGGTGCCGCAAGCTTAACAAGCTCCGACTTAAGAGCATCCATACCGTCCCCGTCACGGGCACTTACAGGAACAACTGCGTCAAAATCAAGAAGCTTTGTTAATTCAAGTATTCTACCCATAAGCTCCTGTTTATCGGCAACCATATCAATTTTGTTTATAGCCAGCACAACAGGAATTCTCTCTGCCTTAAGCTTTTGCAGAAGCTCAAGCTCAGTAGGTCTTATTTCCCCTCTGCTTTCTGTAACAAAAAGACATGAATCCACACCACCGATGCTGTCATCAACAGCTTTTATCATTTTTTCGCCAAGCTTTGTTTTAGGCTTGTGAAAGCCCGGCGTATCGGTAAAAACAAGCTGAACATCATCCTCGGTAAGAACACCCATAATTTTGGTACGGGTTGTCTGCGGTCTGGAGGAAACAATAGCAACCTTCTGACCTAAAAGTCTGTTAAGGATTGATGATTTACCCACATTGGGACGACCAACGATTGCAATAAATGCAGTTTTTCTTTGTGACATTATTTTTTATCCTTTTTCTGAATGTATTTCTTTTTGAGTTTTCTTATAAAGTTAGAGTTGAATTTAAATATAAACGTAAGAGCAACCACAAAGCTTGCTACAAGGTAGACAAGGTACTGAGGTTCAGTAGCATAGTGGTTGAAAAGCTGTTCAAAAGCAGGTGGCTGCCAAAGAATAATTATGCCTATAACCACACTTGATACCGCAAAAACAAGCACGGCACCTGCTGCAACGTCTTTTGACACCTTTATGGTATAGCGATTTTCCCTGGAAACAGAGTCATCCGCCTTTTCAATACCCGTGTTAATCATTTCACCGCCCACAACTATGGCACAAGCCAGTATGAGAACAGCACACTCAAGCTTGCTGAGAACAAAGAAATCGTACCTCAGCAAAAAATATGCCATATAGCATATACAAGTCAGATGAATGCGAAAATTACGCTCATGGAACACCATCCAACAGAAGCCCTTGAAGGCGTAAATAAAACTGCGTATGAGACTGTCAATGTCCTGCATATATTATTCCTCCTCAGAGGTCATATAGTATGACTCATTGCGCTTGAGTCCAAGTTCTGTAAGAACATGTTCCTCCTTTTCGCGCATATGAACTGCCTCAATACCGCCGTTAACATGGTCATAGCCTAATAAGTGGAGCATTGAATGAACAGTCAAAAATCCTATCTCGCGCTGAAGTGTGTGGCCGTATGTATCTGCCTGACGCACGGCAGTTTCAACAGAAATCACAATATCACCCAGCAAGCATGCACCTGTTTCAAGATTTTTATCATATACGCCGTTTTCACCCAAGGGGAACGACAGCACATCCGTACTCTTGTCCACATTGCGATGCTGCTTATTAAGCTCGTGTATGCGTTCATCATCCACAAAGGTTACACTGATTTCTGCAGGCTCAGAAAAATTTTCAAATGTAAGAACTGCATTACAACAGCGCCTTACCAGCAACCTTACACCTGTAGGAATCTTGACTGCCTTCTGGTTATTTGTGATAATTACTCTGATTTTTTCCTTCATTTTATTTTCTTTGCCTCCTCGTACTTCTCGTATGCACGGATAATATCCTGCACCAATTTATGTCTTACAACATCCTTGCCCGAAAAACGGACGATGTCTATCTGCTCCATATTTTTAAGAATTTTTGTTACCTCAACAAGTCCGGAACGCTTACCGTCAGGCAGGTCAATCTGTGTAATATCACCTGTGACAACCACCTTAGAGTTAAAGCCCATTCGCGTAAGGAACATCTTCATCTGTTCAGGTGTAGTGTTCTGTGCCTCGTCAAGAATAATAAAGCTATCGTCAAGGGTCCTGCCTCGCATATATGCAAGCGGGGCAACCTCGATGTTGCCTCGCTCCAGATATTTATTGAAATTTTCTGCACCCAGCATATCAAAAAGGGCATCATACAACGGACGCAGATAAGGGTCAACCTTGCTTTGGAGGTCACCGGGTAGAAAGCCTAACTTTTCACCGGCTTCAACCGCAGGTCTTGTAAGAATAATTCTGTTTACCTCCTTGGCGCGGAAAGCGTTGACTGCCATAGCCACAGCAAGATAGGTTTTACCTGTACCTGCCGGACCTACACCGAGAACGATGGTGTTATTCTTAATGGACTCCACATATTTTTTCTGACCAAGTGTTTTGGGCTTTACAGGCTTGCCCTTGCTTGTTATACATACGCAATCCCCTGACATTGAGGTAATTTTATCCTCATTACCCTCACCCACAAGAGAAATTACATATCGCACATTCTGCTCATTAAGCGCTTCACCCCGGTTAAGAAGCATCAAAAGGCCGTTAATTGCCTTTACCGCCTTGCTTACATCCTCGGGTTCGCCATTTATTTTGATATCTGAACCACGGCTGATAACATCAACATTAAATGCCTTTTCGATAATCAGGATATTCTCATCAAAACTGCCGAAAAGACTTACAGCGTGTTCCATTCTGTCAACATTGATTATTTGCTCCAATTAAAAAACCTCTATATACAATTTAATTACAAAAACAGTATACCACAAATTTTGTAAATGTCTACTAAAAAATTGTGTTTTTTTTGTGAAAAGGTATTAATTTTTTTCAACAGAAAGAGGTTTTTCGGCAGAAATATCCTCCACACAAACAATATGCGCCTGAACACGACACTTATCCATCCTGTTAACAGCTGTATATTTTACACTTTTCATTTCCGCAAGCTCGTAGTCAAGGCGTTTTTCACGTACCACATCAAGCAATCCGCCCAGACGCGCATTATCCGCAGTCAGCACAACTTTAGCTTCTTTAAGCTCAAGTGCATCGTAACGAACTATCCCAACAGGCAATTCAGCCTCACTCCCCTGCAAAAAAACACGGCGTACGGACGTCATATCCCCGGAAGGATATAGCCCAAATGGTATTTGCACACCAAAAGCAACCGCGCCGTAAGAAGGCTGTACAACTGATGTTATATATCCTTCATCCTCCAGGTGAACATCAGCCGTAATGTGATTATCGGTCCTCGCATATACTCTGCCCATTGCCTGAATCAGTTTTTCCGAGCCATCCTTGTTTTTCACAACACCGGAAATTAGTATACTCCCCTCTGCCACGGTATGTCCCTCTTTAACAGCAGGTGTTCCGCGGTAACACTCCAGCAGAGTTATTACACCGTTTTTCCCTGCAACAAGATTTGAGGGCAAAAAGGTTTCGGGTGACGGAGATTTTACTGTTGTGAGTGTATATTCCAGCTCTGCTCTTCCGCCGAAAATATTGAGTGATACCCACAGCAGCTCCTTGTGACGTTTCAGCATCTCCTCCTGCACACTCAAAATATCAATCCGTGACTTTCTGGCACCCGGTTTTACCCCAAGCTCCGCCAAGCTTTCTGTAAAGGCTTCCACCTTTGCACCTGCTTTTTCCTGTATTTTTACATTCCAGATACACCCGGACAAATACAAAACTGCACAAAAGGACAAAAACAAGCCACAAACAACGCCAACCCTAAGTTTATAGCGCTTTACAAAGAATTTCAAGCCTCTTTCCTGTTCAATCTTCACACTCATAGCAGACTTTTCTGCCGCAATATTTATTCTTTCAAAGTCCTTGGAGGTTGTAAAAGCCTTCACCTTTACACCATCGTTTTCCACATTCCACAGGCTTATCCCGTTTATTTTGCACAAATTCAGAAACCTTTCGGTAAAACCACCCTCTGCAGTAAATAAAACATACCCCTGCAGCAACCTCAACAGCTTAATCATACTACCACCTACACAAACTCAACGGATGTTATCTGACCTGTTATATCTGTCTGACCGAAGCAAAACGAGTTAGTTACCAGATTTTTTCCTCTGATTCGTATATTCTTTTCACCAAGGCACAAGACTATACAATCCTCGGAATAATCAATTACGCTACGGCAATCGGTTATTATTACACGTCTGTCAAAATACAGCTCAATTGCAGGTGCAACAAAATCCTCCTTTATTTTTTTCAACGGATTCCCTTTCAATAATCATCCCTCCTGACTGTTATAATTCTATGCCGAGGTAACATAAAATATTTGGGGTGAGTTAATTGAAAAAGAAAGTATTTTCGGATATTCTGCGGTACATACCTCCAATTACGGGTATTATCCTTCTTGGGGCGGGCTTAATAACATTCCCACGTCAGACAGCGCAAGGTGTAAAAGACGGCTTGACTCTACTATCTGACAATCTGATACCTTCCCTCTTCCCGTTTATGATACTGTCAGGTTACATAGGCCGATGCCCGTTAACTGAATATATCGCGCATCCGCTTGATAAGCTATCAAAAATCGTATTCCGTTCAAGCGGATACGGTTTAATGGCATTTCTGTTGGGCTGTATCGGCGGTTATCCCATAGGTGCTAAAGCTATAGCAGATTTCAAGGACAGGGGCAAGCTTTCACAAAAGCAGGCAGAACGAATGCTTTATTGGTGCGTAAACCCGGGGGCATCCTTTGTAATAACCGCCGTAGGAACCTTTATGCTAGGTAACACGGTATGCGGAGTAATTATTTACATATCCTGTCTTGTTTCATCAATCATCATAGGAATTGTAACCGCTTTTATGAACAAAGAAAATAATTTTGAAACAGGTGCTTCTCCAATTAATCAACCACCCGGACATATTTTCGTAAGCTCCGTTTCTGCAAGCACCGATGCAATGTTGGGTATATGCGGTTGGGTACTTTTTTTCAGCGTTGTATGCACCTTGTGTGACTCTATGTTGCCGCAAAATAATATAACGCTCTTTATAAAAGCAATTGCAGAGGTTACAATCGGCTCAAAAAACACAGTAAAAGCTAATTTACCCGTGCCCGTACTGTGCGCTGTAATCAGCTTTGGAGGATTGGCAGTAACTGCGCAAATTTTCCCTTGCCTTGAAAAATGCGGTACCGGCATAAAAAACTATCTTTGCTGGCGTGTAGCAGGAGCAGCAATAAGCGCATTTATCTGCTCACAAATATTAAGAATTTTCCCCCAATATATAAATGTCAGCACCTCGATTAACCACGGAATTCTGATTACAGGCGGTGTGCCCACAACATTATTCATGCTGTTGATGTGCGTAGTTTTGATTTTTGAGGTTGATAACAAACGAAAAGTGTGTTAAAATTGACTGGTCAAGGGGTGATTGTTATGGCACTAAAACTTTTCAAGGGTTCAAATGAGCCGCAATGCGCACATTGTGAGTTTGCAGAAATTGCAGAAAACAGCACGGTTGCCGTATGTCGTAAAATCGGCGGTATTATGCAATTAACTTCAAAATGCAAAAAATTCAGGTACGACCCTTTAAAGCGTCAGCCAAGGTCAATTGCCGTAAATAACGATTTCAATAAAGAAGATTTTGAGATATAAAAAATATGTGAGGCCGGATTTTGCCTCACATATTTTTCGTTTTGTGATAAAGTAACAAAATACCGCCATTAAATTAATGATATTTTTAAACTTTAATTTTGTCGAATAGACTTGAAAACAGTCTTAATAATTAGTACAATATTTTATGATAGAAATTTATATACGGAGGTTGTTGTCGTGGCAGATGCATTTGGTATTCCCAACACAATTCCGGTAGGCCCTCTCGGTATTATTGCAACACCCGGTTGCGAGGAGCTTGCCGAAAAAATCAACAATTATCTCACCTCATGGCGTGAGGAAAGAGAGAGCGAGCACAAAACTTCAATCGCTTTCTACGGTTATCAAAGACCAACTTATATTATTGACACCGATTTTACAAGATTCGGTTCAGGTGAAGGTAAATGCGTTCTTCACGAAACTATCCGCGGTTACGATATATACATCATCTGTGATTGCTTTAACCACGGCATCACCTACAGTATGTACGGTTACGATAATCACTACTCACCCGACGAGCACTATGCAAATCTCAAGCGTGCAATCTCTGCAGTTGAGGGTAAGGCACGTCGAATAAATGTTATTATGCCCATGCTTTATGAAGGCAGACAGCACAAGCGTTCAAGACGTGAATCCTTGGACTGTGCTATTGCTTTACAGGAGCTTTGCATTGATATGGGTGTCGAAAACATCATCACATTTGATGCTCACGATCCCCGTGTACAGAACGCAATTCCCCTCAAAGGCTTTGAGAATGTTGCTCCTACATACCAGATGGTAAAGGCACTTACCAAAAACTTTAAGGATCTTAAAATTGACCACGATCACCTTATGGTTATATCCCCCGACGAAGGCGGTATGGGCAGATGTATTTACTACTCAACCGTTTTGGGTATTGACCTGGGTATGTTCTACAAGCGCCGCGACTATTCTGTTGTAGTCAACGGCAGAAACCCCATCCTTGCACACGAATTCCTCGGTGATGATGTTGAAGGTAAGGACTGCCTTATCATTGACGATATGATTTCATCCGGTGACTCAATGATTGAGGTTGCAACAAAGCTCAAAGAGCTTAAGGCAAACCGTATTTTCGTATGCACAAGCTTTGGTCTTTTCTGCAACGGACTTCAGGAATTTGACAAGGCTTATGAAAAAGGTATCATCCACGGTGTTTTCACAACAAACCTTGTTTACAGAACACCCGAGCTTCTTGAAAGACCCTGGTATTTTGAGGTTGATATGAGTAAATACTGTTCACTTATTATTGACACTCTCAACCACGACTGCTCTGTAAGCTACCTTCTCAACCCTGCCGAGAAAATCAAAGCAAGGCTTGAAAAATACAAAAAAGAACAGAGCGAAAACGAGCTATCCCTGTTCAACAACTAAAACTTTACGCCCCGTACAAATCGTACGGGGCATTTTTTGTTCCGTATAAACATACACAATAACAAAATAATATTGACAATTCAAAACTAATATAGTATTATTTACTAAGATGATTAAAGGATAAATTTCGTCCCATACGGGAACCTTTAAATTTATCAAATTATATTAATTGGGGGCATATTCATTATGTTGAAGAAGCAAAAACTCGGTTTGTACATATTCCTTAACATCATCACACTCGGTGTTTACGGTCTTTTCTTCTGGTACAGATGGACAGAAAACGTTAACACTCTTTGCGATGGCGACGACAAGGACAGCGCAAACTATGTTCTCGTTTACATCCTTGATTGGTTCTCATTGGGCATCTATTCACTCGTTTGGAACTATCAGATGGCTGAAAGAATGTATCAGATTGCTGATGACTACGGCGTAGAAATCAAGCACGGTGGTATGTTTGTTATGATTTGGAGAATTTTCTTCCCTCTCGTATGCAGCATCACCAAAATCAAATATGCAAACAAGCTTATTGATGCTTACAATGCAAAACTTTCAGCTGAATATATTGAAGAAACCAGCGTTCAGCCCGAATAATCAAAATTGAGAGCCGTCCGCCCGGACGGCTTTTTTTCTACAATAAATGAGGTGTCCTGTATGGATAAAACATTAAAATTCAAGGACGGTAAATTCACCATAATGTCCTTGGGTGATTTGCACGAGCAGCTCCACGTAACATCACGTGAAGGACGCAAAAAAACTGAAGATATGCACAACCTCTTAAAAATGGCTATACTTGCCTTCAAGCCTGATCTGATTGTGCTTATGGGTGATACCTGTTGTCATCGTGATGATTCACCGGATTTCAGCAACTATAAAAGTGCTCTTCGCAGAATTCTCAAGCCCGTGCTTGATTCAGGCATCCCCTTCTGCTATGTGCTGGGTAACCACGAGCACGATGCCAAGCAGGAGGACCTTATCGTAAATGCTTACAGCGAGTTTGAAGCAATGGTGGGTGAAAATGACCCCACCGCGCCTCGCGGCAATTTCAACTGTAATATACTTGTCAAAAACTCTGCAGGCACAGAGGATATTCTCAATCTTTGGTTTTTCGACTCCAACAACCTTTGTGAGGACAGTAATGTTTCAACATACGACTGGGTGCACACCGACCAGATTGAATGGTACGAGGACAAGGCCGAACTCATAAAGAAGGAGCATTCGGGCAGAACCATACCTGCAATAGTATTTCAGCACATACCCGTAATTGAAGAATACCGTTTACTGCGTGAAGCAAAGCCCCATGAGTACCCTGTGGCTGTACAAGGTCACCATAAGTTCTCCGACAAAATGTATGTACTCAAAGACGGTGTTGACGGTTATCTCGGCGAGGGGCCGTGTACCCCCTGCTTTAATGCAGGTCAATTCGCAAGCTGGAAAAAAACAGGTGATGTTGTTGCCGCCTTTTTCGGTCACGACCATACAAATGATTTTACAGGCTATGTTGACGGTATAATGCTCGGGCAAAATAAAACAAGTGGTTTTTGTTGCTACACAGACGGATGCCGTTCCCTTGTCAGAATAACAACAATAAAGGAGGAAAACCCCTCCCGGGTAGAATCCAAGGTATATCACTTCAAGGAATTAGGACTTGAGCCCACCTCCCTCGGACCTATTGAGAGTTGGATAACAGACAGGCAAAGCGTAAACCTGCACAAGGCATCATATATTGCTGCAGGTGTGGCAGGTGTAACAGGCTCTGCAGTTGCAATTTCAAAAATAATTAAAAAGTTAAAAAAGGACTGATTAAAATGAAGCCTCAGATAAAGAAATATATCGCGCTGACATCAGGTTTCGGCACCGGTATGCTTATCGGTAAAGCACTCAAAAAGAACAACATCTGTCCTCTGTGTGTGGCAAAAAAGGCTATTGCAGCAACACAGGTTCACGTTGAGAACACAGAAAAATATAATAATGGTGTGGCTCTTACTCCCCCTATGGGCTGGAGCAGCTGGAATACATTCAGAAACTCCATTGACGAAAAGCTCATAAAAGATATTGCTGATGCAATGGATAAGACCGGTCTGCGCGAGGCAGGTTACTGCTACATTAATCTTGACGATTGTTGGCAGAGCTCCTTGCGTACTGTCGATGGCAAGCTGCAGGGTGATTTAACCCGTTTCCCCAATGGTATGAAGCCCCTTATTGAAGACCTCAACAATACGGGCTTCAAGGTAGGTCTTTATACATCAAACGGCACACTCACCTGCGAGGATTTACCTGCAAGCCTTTACAACGAGGCTATTGATGCAGACACCCTTGCAGAATGGGGTGTAGAATATTTCAAATATGACTTTTGCCACAACGAAACAATCCCCACAATTGCACCTCACCTCATTAAAATTTGCCTGGGTAAGCCCGGTGAAACTGATTTTATTGAGCTACAGGCAGAGCACGGCGAGGTTCTTGATGGTGCAAAGGTTTTTGAAGATGAGCGCGTAGAAGGCGGTTACACAGTAGGTAATCTGTGCGGCGGTCTCGGTAAACTCCGTTTTTCCACAATTGATGCTCCCGCTGACGGTGAATATTCTCTTACCATGGTGTTCCGTAAAGGTGGTAACAAGAAGAAATTCCTTGTTGTAAACGTAAACGGAGAGAAGGAGTACGACTGTTACTTCCCTGAATCAAAAGGGTTTACACCTGACGGCAGATTACAGATCAAAATACATCTTCACCAGGGTGTAAACACACTCACATTCTATAACCCCGTTGCTTCAAAAATGGATTCCGCCCAACGGCAGTATATCGGTATGGGTAGAGAATTGAAGCGCGCAACCAAGGAATATGCACAAAAGAATAATGTCCCCGAAAAGCCAATATGCTACTCCATTTGTGAATGGGGACTGAATCAACCATGGAAATGGGGTGCAAAAGCAGGCAATCTGTGGCGCACAACTCCCGATATCAAGCCCCTTTGGGCATCAATGTTAGGTATATACGAAACTAATGTACGCCTTTATAAGCATGCCTCCCCCGGCAGCTGGAACGACCCTGATATGCTTGAGGTTGGTGTCGGCTCTCTTAATATGGAGGAAAACCGAACACATTTCTCATTATGGTGTATGATGTCAGCGCCACTTATACTCGGTAACGATATCAGAAAGTTTGTAAACGCTGACGGCTCCGTGGATGCAGACAATAAGGTTCTTGAAATACTTAAAAATAAAAATCTTATTGAAATTGACCAGGATAAACGTGGTATTCAGGCAAAGCGTATTTATACAAACGGCATTACGGATATTCTTGTTAAACCCCTTGAAAACAGAGACCTTGCTCTTTGCTTTTTAAACAAAACCAATTCTCAAAAGGAAATGAGCTTCTCAATAAACAGAATTCATAATGAACCTTACGTTGATCTGCCGATCTCCAAAAACTATCTGGTTACTGACCTTTGGAGTGACACCCGGACAGAAATGAGTGACGCTATAAAAGCTATAGTCCCCCCTCACGGCGTAAAGGTCTACAGAATAAAAGCCCTGTAATAATTAAAGAAAGAAGGTTTACTATGGACAGAGCAGCAATAAAAGAAAAAGCAAAACAGCTTTTAAAGAAGAACCACTGGCTTTGCGTTGGTGTCGCATTCCTGGGCTCCCTGGCATTAGGCGGCACGGGTGCATCATTTAATTTCAATTACAATCAGACATATGAGGGCTCTTATGATACATTACCCTTTGAACAGATGCCCGATCCATTTGAGCAGATGCCCGAATTCAGACCGGAAATAATCTTAGGAATATTGGTGACATTCGTTTTTTCATTCGCCATAGCTTATGCAATAAAGGTATTTTTTACAAACCAGCTCATGGTGGGAAGCTGCCGCTTCTTTTTAAAATACCGCAAGAACAATCCTGCTGATATAGGCGAGCTTTTCCAAAGCTATAAGGATAAAACATTTTTAAATGTGGCAAAATCAACATTTATGAGAGATTTAAGTGTTACACTGTGGTCTTTGTTATTTATTATCCCCGGCATAATCAAAAGCTTTGAGTATTGGGCAGTAGATTATATTCTTGCCGTAAAACCGGATACAGACTACGCCAAGGCTATGGAGCTGAGCAAAAAAATAACCGATGGTCACAAGCTTGATATTTTTGTAATGAATCTTTCATTCCTGGGCTGGGATTTACTTTCCGTTTTCGCCTGTGGTATTCTTGCAATATGCTATGTAAATCCATACAAACGCATAGCTCTTGCTGAGCTTTATGCTGAACTCAGAGACGATGCTGTAAGGCGCGGTATTGTTTCACCCTACGATGTGCCTGATTATATTGATTATCAGCCGCAATCACCTTACTACCCCTACTACCAAAACCCACAACAGCAGTATTATGGTGCACAACCCATGAACGGTGGATATTATCAGCAGCCTGCATATCAGCCCATTACCCCTGCACAGCCTGTTACTTATCAGCAAGGCACATACCAACAGACTGTCGCTTCCCCACAGCAAGAACTCCAACCGCAACAAGAAGTTCAGCCACAGCCTCTTGCCTACGGTCAGACACAATTCCAAATGCCTGTACAACCACCTGTAGCACAACAAGTACCCCCTGTTGCTGATGTACC
>JAZULH010000086.1:0-7092 GCA_045602985.1 Acutalibacteraceae bacterium
ATAACAAAGGTGAAATAGTTTACGATAAAGATATGCTTGAAGTCGCTCTCAAAAATCTTCGCGTTGCAATAGGTAACAGAGATGTGGATATCACACTTAATTTATTGGGCCCCGGATCTGTAACTGACTCTACCGTTTGGGAGGATCAGATGAAATCCCAAAGCGATGAGCACAACAAGGCATTTAAGAGTGGCGTTTTAGAAGAAAATATTGTAAAAATACTTGATGAATATAATTTCGATGGTGTTCATTTCGATTATGAATATCCGTTATCTATGAAAGCATGGAGGATTTATAATAGCTTCCTTGTATCTTTAGATGAGAAGTTGGGTGAGCGAACTCTTGGTGTTGCATTTGTGAATTGGAATATAAACTATACTCGCAAAGCAGCAAACGCAGTTGATTATTTTGAGCTTATGACCTACGATTATGTCGATAGTGACGGCAAACACGCTACCTATGACGATACTGTAGCAATTATTGAAGATATGGATCTTAAAGCTATATATCCTTATAAAGTGAATATCGGACTTCCGTTTTATTCAAGACCTACAGATATGTCTGCATATTGGTATGGATACAGCGAATGCTATGAAAACATAGATGCTGACGGCTGGTACCATTGCAATGAAATCAACAAAGATTTTTGGTTCAATACACCTTCTGTAATTAAAAAGAAAACCGACTATGCTGTAAATAACGGTTACGGTGGTGTTATGTTCTGGCACTATACCTGTGATCTGCCTTCATCACAGGAGGGTTCACTTATCCGTGCTGTGGGAGATGCTGTGGAAAAAGCAGAGGCTTGATATAATTGTTCCGGAAATATGGGTCCCGAATGCTGTGGCTGCGAAAATCACAAAGTCTTTGTAATTATGCCTTAACCCTATAAAAACAGCTGAAAACCTTGAATCTGCCAAGGTTTTGACTTATCACCCGGGTCTTGTTACCATCAGGTTCATATGAACGTAAGTTCTTGAGGGTCTGAGCGTTAAGAAAACAGTCCGGTGGACTGTTTTTAGCGAGGAGCGAGAGGCGGTAGCGAAATCCAAAGGATTTGGGTCGCCGAGCAGATAGTATGCAAGGTGCAGCCTTGTCAGACGTCAAGTCCCATTCTCTGCACCAAAATAAAGAATTCACTTCTTGTGAGTTCTTTTTTTTTCTTATGTTTGTTTATAGCCGTGTAATTTTTGAATATAGACAAAAATACTTGCTTCAGACTTTATATAAAGCATTTCATGAATTGTGTCAGAAATGACAAAATGTTTTAACAAAGTGTTAATAAAGTTGCAACGCTACTGCATAATTCATAGAGTATTATACAGATAGGATAAGGAAAACCGATGGATACGGCAACAAAGAATTTTTTCTTTGCCCGATCCAAAGGGTAGAATTTATCCTTTACATATACCACTTCATTAATCTCTATGAAAGGATTGATACTATGAAGAAAAAGAGATTTTTATCAATATTCCTCTCTCTTGCAATGGTGCTTTCAATTGTTCCCTCATTGGTTATTTCATCCGTAGCTACCGATGAAGAGCTGCTTACCATAAGCATTTTCCGGCCTGAGGATGGGGAGGCATATGCAATATTAGAGAAATGCAGCACCGCCGCAAGCGGAGCAATAACTGTTCCGTCTGCTTATAATGATGTACCTGTTAAATATATTGCCGGGGAGGCCTTCCTGGGATGCTCAGATATCACCTCAGTAACGCTGGGTGAAGGCATTGAGGTTATAGGTGCTTCCGCATTTAAGGATTGTGCCAGCCTGACCTCCGTTTCGTTCCCTGCATCAATCCTTACTCTTACGGACTCTCTGTTTAAAGGCTGCACAAGCATCAAAAACCTTTTCTTTGCAGATACAGCGAGCCTTATGAACATTAACACACATTCAGGCTGGGCTCCCGACAGTGCCTGGAACCTTTATATCAACCGCAAGATTACCGTAAACCTTGTAGTTCCCTACGGTGTTGACCGTATTAACGAGTACATGTTCAAAAACTGTCAGTCGCTTAAGGCAGTCAGTATTCCCGACAGCGTTAAAGAAATAGGTGCAGGAGCATTTTCAAATTGTTCTAACCTTATTTATATTACACTCCCCGATACAATTACAAATATTTACTCCTCTGCCTTTAACAGCACCGGCTACTACAACAACGTCTCTAACTGGGAGAACGGCATTCTTTACATAGGCAACCTTCTTATCTCTGCAAAAAATGCCACAGGCTCCGTTAATATTAAGGATGGTATTGTAGCCCTGGCAAACGCTGCCTTTACAAGCAGTAAAGCAACAAGCGTAACAGTACCCGATTCGGTAAAAACCCTTAACGCCTCCTTTACAGGCTGTACAACTCTTAAAAGCATTACCTTGGGCAAGGGTGCAGAGGTTATCCCCTCCCGTGCATTTGAAGGCTGTAAATCACTGACCACAGCGGTTTTAGCCGAGGGCATTAAGCGTATTGAAGAAAATGCCTTTGCAGACTGCACCGCCCTTGTAAGCATCAATCTTCCCGACACATTGGAAAGCCTTGACAACGGCTTATACAACTGCTCTGCTCTTCAGAATCTGCACATACCTGCATCGCTTGCAGATATTGACCTTTCACAGTTCAAAAACAACGATTCGCTGAGCAGTATTACATTTGCACAGAATCACCCTGCATATATTACAGACGGTTCTGTTGTTTACAACCGCGATAAGACAGAGCTTGTTTTTGTTCCCTTAAGCTACAAAGGCACCTTTGAGGTTCCGTCAAGCGTTACATCAATAGGTGAAAAGGCATTCCTGGACTGCGTTAATATTACCCACATTATTTTCCACGACAATGTGGTTAACTTCGGCTCGGATGCCCTCCTGAACTCAGGCTATTACAATACCCTGCTTGAAACCTCCGAGGACGGCAATATTTATGTAGGCAATCACCTTGTAGATACCACAACATCACAGGTTGTTATAAAGGAAGGCATTACCCACATTGCCGACGGTGCCATAAGCTCTGAGGACATAACATCAATTACCCTGCCCGTATCACTTGTTTATGTGGGCAAAAGCTTCTACGCACCCAATCTTGAAAAGGTTTGCATCAAAACCCTTTCATCCTGGTTGAAGCTTCAGTATGCTGACGATTCTGCAAACATTCTTAAGGCATGCCCGACAGCAAAAATATGGCTTAACGGTATTTGTATCGAAACAACAATTATCCCCGATGATGTTGATACTATCGGCTCCTACAAATATGCAAACAACCGTCAGTTTGACTTTGCAATAATCCCCGAAACAGTTACAACAATTGAGCCAAACGCCTTCTACGGCTGCTCAAGCAGACTCATTTTCAGATGCTATGAAAACTCTGCCGCCCACCGCTATGCAGAGGAAAACGGTATTAAATATGTTTTCTCCAGAAGACGAAATGCAGATAAAACCGTAATTGATACAGAAAAGGATGTTATTATTACTGATGAGGAGCTGATTGCCGACCCCGAGGAAATACTGCCCGAGGATTTAGGCACATTCTTATCATCACTGGGCTCATCTAAAATCTACTCCCTGGAAATTTACGGAACAGGCTCCAAAATCGTTATCATTGTAAATGGTGTACGGCACGAATTTACCCTTGCCGTAAGGGGTGACCTGAACGGTGACGGTGTTTGTGATGCTCTTGATGCCGAGCTTTTCAGCCATATATTGCACGGCAGAAAGGAATATAAGGACCACCACCATTTCCGTGCTATGGATGCAGATAATAATGATGAGCTTTCCATAGAGGACTACCAGCAGATAGTAAACAAGGCAGTTTCCTGAATGTGTATTGCTGAGAGCATTTCCGGAATATAAGCTCCTATATAAAGGCAACGGCGAACCCAAAGGTTCGCCGTTGTTTTTATTATTCATTTTCTGCGCAGATTCCTGCAATTTTTGTTACACATTCCTCTGCACTCATATTTTCGCAATCAATGACTACATCGGCAAATTTTTCATAAAGAGGTGTACGCTCCCGGTATAATTCCTCAATAGAGCACCCCTCCTCCATAGCTATGCCGCGGGTTGTTATATTTTTTATGCGACTTTTTATGCACTGCGCAGACAGCCTCAGGTAAATAACCTTACCCTGCTTTTTCAGGTTTTCCATACCCTCCCTGCAATACACCGCACTGCCGCCTGTGGCAATTACGCAGTTGTCACATTGCAGACCTTCAAGGATTTTATTTTCCTTATCCTTAAAGCCCTGCAAGCCGTCACAGGCAATAATTTCACACAGACTTTTACGGTATGTGTTCTGTATAATCAAATCCGTATCAACAAAATCTCTGAGCATAGATTTTGCCAGAAGTACCCCTACGGTGCTTTTACCGCATCCGGGCATTCCTATTAAAACTATATTCATTATATGACTGTCCTTTTTGTAAATTGTAGCCTCGTTCAGGCAAAAATATCTTGCCAACACTACTGTAAAATGGTAACATTTAAATATATTTTAGTCAAGACGGGAGTTTTATAAATGCCCTATTTATTTGTTCACTTCAAAGAAAAAATAACACCTGACGGTGAGGCAGTTTACTTTGGTAAAAGCCTTGACGGTCGGCATTGGGAAAAGGTTAACAACGGTAATCCCGTGCTTATGAGCACCCTTGGTGAAGGGGGTTGCCGCGACATTGAAATTGTGCGCCTGCATACAGGTGGATTTGTGATTATTACAACAGACCTTTGTGTTGCCAACCGATATGACGAAAACCTTAACCTTGACTGGAAAAACATAAACAGTCACGGCAGTAAATCCCTTTGTATGTGGAAAACCCCTGACCTTGTAAATTTTTCGGAGCAAAAGCTGCAATACTTCGGCAGAGATGACTTTGGATGTATGTGGGCACCCGAGGTTTTCTTTGACGCGGAAAACGAAGAGTACCTCATACACTGGGGAAGCACCGTAAAAGAGGATAACTACACACATATGTCAATTTATTGCTCCGTCACAAAGGATTTTGAGGTATTTTCCGAGCCCCGTCTTTTTTTCACCAAGGACAACGAAATTCTTGATTCACACATTACCAAGGTGGGGGATACATACCACTTATTTTATAAAAACTCCTCAAATCCACCTATGAATATGCATGCAACCTCCGGGAGCTTATACGGTCCCTACATCCACGACCGGGCCTTTGAGGAATATATGGACAGGGAAATTCAGAACCCCGGCTCCTATGAGGGTCCCACAACATTCACCCTGCCCGACGGCAGATGGTGCCTGATGCTTGATTTCTTTGGCTGTGAAAAGGGAAAAATGGGTTATGTTCCCTTTGTAAGCCCTGCACCCGGTGACAGCAGCTTTGTCCGACTGACAGAGGGCTTTTCATTCCCTTACGGCTACAAGCACGGCAAGGTTATTGAAATTACCCGTGAGGAATATGACAGATTGATTTAATTGTTGACTTGCATAGTTAATTATGCTACCATTTTAACAGGAATACCATTATATAAAGGACGTGACTTTTTGGGCAAAGCTGTACAAGAAAAAAACAAAGGCTATGTTGCAACCAACGAATTTATTTTTTACCTTGCAGCAATTTTCTTTTACACAATGATGACAGGCATTGTAGGCTCCTACAGACAGGATTATCTTGTTAATGTACTCCGTCTTACAGAAAACCAGACATCCTTTTACAACTCATTTTTAAGCGTATCCGGCTTTATACTCAGCTTTTTCTACGCTATGGTTATTGATAACCACAAAATTACCAAAAAGGGTAAATTTGTTCCCCTTGTAAATATGGTTGCCATACCTATGGGTATTGTAACCCTTCTGATGTTTGTTACACCAAAGGGGCTTACAGGTGCAATTTTAATGATTTACCTTATTACAATAGGTCTTTTGCACGGTGCCTGCTGCAGCTTCGGTAATGCCATAAACCTTGTTTCCTTCGTTATGTCACCTGACAACAAGGAGCGTGATAAGGTTATTTCCTTCCGCAGTATTTCAAGCGCGGTGGGTAACTCCGCACCCCTTGTAGTTACACTTGTTATCGGCATTTTTGTTAAGGATAAGGCAACACTTTTCATTGCATCAACTGCACTTATAAGCGTGGTTGGTACATTTATTACTCTTATGGGTATGCGCTTTGTTAAAGAGCGTATTGAGTACACTCAGGAGAAAAAGAATCCCCTTGTCGGCTTTATTGATGTTATCAAGAACAAGTACGCCTGGGTAATTATTATAAGCGAAACACTTAAAAACTTCAGACAGATTGCCACATATATGGGTGTTTTCCTTGCAGCGGCTCTCCTTGGCTCGACAAGTAAATTCCTGCTGTTCGGTCTGCCCACAGGTATAGGCACGGCAGTCGGTATGCTTGTAATTAACTTTCTTTTAAAGAAGTTCAATGCAAAGGTGCTTTATATTGCATCCGGCATTTACTCAATTATTGCAAACACTGCCGCTTTTGCAGTTGGTTATATGTACTTTAAAACAGAGTCAGGTGTACTGCAGATAGTATTTATCGTATTCCTTTTCCTTATCGGTCTTCAGTTCGGTGCATCAAACCTTCTGCCCTCAATGTTCCAGGCAGATGTGCTGGAGTCAATTGAGCTGCAGACAAAGGGCAAACGTCTTGATGCGGCACTCCCCTTCGTTATAGGCATTGGTACAATGATAAGCGGTACTGTTGCATCTGCCCTTTCACCAAAAATTCTTTACGGTGCTAACTCCATTATCGGCTATGTTCAGCCCACAGATGCTGTTCCCGAGCCCACACAAAGCCTTGAAACAAAGATTATGATGCTGTTCTTCTACACAATATTCCACGGCATTATGATGTTCCTTGCGGGAGTTCCCTTCTTCTTCTACAAGTTGACAGGCAAAACAAAGGACGATATTCACAATCAGGTGCTTGCACACCGCGAGGCATTGGAAAAATAAAGCATTGACAAATTTCTCGATTTATGATATTTTTATAATATATAAGAATCGCTTAAGGAGGCGAAAATAGATGGATTCAATTCTTGGTATTCTCTTCAATCTTTTTGAAGGTCTTGATTTAAAAATGATTCTTGATTCAATCGAGGGCTCACTTGTTGAGTACGATGTAAGCTCAGTT
>JAZULH010000087.1:0-5132 GCA_045602985.1 Acutalibacteraceae bacterium
TTCGTCGTCCCCCGGGACGAGAGGCATATCCCGGCGATGTTTTCTACCTTCACTCAAGATTGCTTGAGCGTGCAGCCTGTGTAGCTGAAGAATACGGCGGCGGCTCAATAACCGCTTTACCCATTATTGAGACACAGTCAGGTGACGTTTCGGCATATATTCCCACAAACGTTATTTCTATTACAGACGGACAGATCTTCCTTGAAACAGAACTGTTCCATTCAGGTATTATGCCTGCGATTAACCCCGGTATTTCAGTCAGCCGTGTTGGTGGCTCAGCACAGCTAAAAGCAATGAAAAAGGTTGCCGGTGAATTAAAGCTCCTTTATTCACAATATCGCGAGCTACAGGCATTCGCACAATTCGGCAGCGATCTTGATGCAGACACCAAAGCACGTCTTGCCTTAGGTGAACGTATTGTTGAGGTGCTCAAGCAGGGCAGAAACAATCCTATAAGGGTTGGTTGCCAGGTTGCTATTGTTTATGCAGTTATCAAAGGGTATCTTGATAATGTTGAAGTTAACAAGGTTCACGAATATGAACAGAATCTGTTTGCGAAGCTTGAAAACCAATACGGTGATTGGCTTGCAAGAATAGAAAACGGCTTTTATGATGACGAGGATGAAGAAAAACTCATAAATATCCTTAAGGAAATGCAGGTATAATTATGACAGGAAACACAAAAGCACTCCGTGTGCGTATCAAAAGTGTTACATCTACTCTGCAGCTTACTAAGGCAATGGGTCTTGTGGCTTCGTCTAAAATTCGACGGGCAAATGATGCTATGCTAAAAGCTCGCGAATATACCGACGCTTTGGAGAGAGCAATTGCATCATTAACTTGTGCGGCTGAATGTCAGAAAAGCCCTTATATGCGACAAAGGGACGGTAATCGCACAAGGCTGATTGTTATTGCTGGTGACCGCGGACTTGCAGGCGGTTACAACAACAATGTTTTCAAGCTGGCATCCCAATTCCCTGATGCAGAGATTATTGCAATAGGCAAGAGAGCCTGTGAGAGATACGATAATCCTATAAATTCGTCGGAGCATTATACTTTTGAAGATGCATATAAGCTTGCAGACATATTATGTAACGATTTTAAAAACGAATCATTTGACCGACTCGGTATTATTTACACAACGTACCACTCTGTTATGTCGTACGATGCACAGGTTAAGTGGTTGCTCCCGTTACAGAAAGCAGGAAATGACGGCAGCGCAGGCACTATTTTTGAGCCTGACCATATTACGGTGCTTAACCTTTCCGTACGCGAGTACGTTGCAGGTATTATTACTGCCTGTATTCGCGAAAGCTTTGCCTGTGAGGTGGCTGCAAGGCGAATGGCAATGGACTCCGCAGGCAAAAACGCAAAGCAAATGATAGACGACCTGAGCCTTGAATACAATCGGGCAAGGCAAGGTACGATCACGCAAGAAATTACTGAAATTGTTGCAGGTAGCGGCAGTTAAGATTGAGGTGTAATAATTTGGATAAAATCATTCAGGGCAAGGTTATTCAGGTTATGGGTCCCGTTGTTGACGTACGTTTCAACGAGGGTGAGTTACCTGAAATCCTCAACGCTCTTACAATACCCATCGGCAACAGAACACTTACTGTTGAGGTTGCACAGCACATTGGTGACAATACAGCAAGATGTATTGCCATGTCATCAACAGACGGTCTGCAACGCGGTGTTGACGTAACTGATACAGGCGCACCGATTAGTGTGCCCGTTGGCAGAGAAACATTGGGCAGAATCTTCAATGTATTAGGCGATGCAGTAGACAACCTCCCCTCACCTGAAACAGAGGAAAAATGGAATATCCATCGTTCTGCACCTGCTTACGAGGAGCTTTCCACAAGTGCAGAAATTTTTGAAACAGGTATTAAGGTTATTGACCTTATCTGCCCCTATTCAAAAGGTGGTAAAATCGGTCTTTTCGGCGGTGCAGGTGTTGGTAAAACAGTTCTTATTATGGAGCTTATCAACAACATCGCAAAAGAACACGGCGGTATCTCCGTTTTTTCAGGTGTTGGTGAGCGTACCCGTGAGGGTAACGACCTGTATAATGAAATGAAGCAATCAGGTGTTATAAACAACACCGCACTTGTTTACGGTCAGATGAACGAGCCCCCGGGAGCACGTATGAGGGTTGCTCTTTCAGGACTTACAATGGCAGAGTATTTCCGCGACAAAGAGGGTCAGGATGTTCTCCTGTTCATTGATAACATCTTCCGTTTTACTCAGGCAGGCAGCGAGGTTTCCGCACTTCTCGGCAGAATGCCTTCTGCAGTTGGTTATCAGCCCACTCTTGCTACTGAAATGGGTGCCTTGCAGGAAAGAATTACATCTACAAAAAAAGGTTCAATCACGTCAATCCAGGCAGTTTATGTTCCTGCCGATGACCTTACAGACCCTGCTCCCGCAACAACCTTTGCCCATCTTGATGCAACAACGGTTCTTGCGCGTAATATCGCATCACAAGGTATTTATCCTGCTGTTGACCCACTCGAGTCAACAAGCCGTATCCTCTCCCCCGAAATTGTTGGTGAAGAGCATTATAATGTTGCAAAAGAGGTACAACGAATTTTACAGCGCTACAACGAGCTTATGGATATTATTGCAATTATGGGTATGGATGAGCTTTCTGACGAAGACAAGCTACTTGTTACCCGCGCAAGAAAAATCCAGCGTTTTCTTTCGCAACCCTTTGATGTTTCCGAAAAGTTTACAGGTATTGCCGGTAAATATGTACCAATAAGCGAGACTGTACGCGGATTTAAAGAAATTATTGAAGGCAAGCATGATGATCTGCCTGAATCCGCATTCTTATTTGTAGGTACAATTGAGGAAGCAATTGAAAAAGCAAAGAAGGTGCAGAAGTGAATACCTTCCGTTTGACAATAGCCTCCCCCGACGGCAACAAATTCCAGGATGATGTTGTTAAATTTGATGTACGGGGTGTTGAAGGCGAGTTAGCAATAATGGCAGGTCACATACCCTTTGTCACATCACTGGTGCCCTGTGAATGTGTTATATGGACAGATGAGGATACAAAAAAAGAAGCCCACACTGAAGGTGGTCTTCTTACAGTTGATACAGAATCTGCCACACTTATTGCAGGTTCATTTACATTCAAATAAAAAACGAGGTACTTTCTTTAAGGGGCAGTTCAAGGGAAGTACCTCGTTTTTCTTATTTATTTTTCAATTTATCAAGCTTTGAGGTTTCTGCAATAACAATAAGCTTCATAGTACTGTGCAGCTTCATCCCAGGATCTATTGTGGAAATTACGCTTTCGCCGTCGAGAATTGCAACCACATTAAGAGAATACTTTTTACGAAGATTAAGTTCAATAAGGTTTTTGCCTGCCCATTCTGCTTTTACGGGGATTTCTATCATCGAAACATCATCGGACAGCTCGAACATATCCATAAAGCCGGAGCTCAGCAAATTACGGGCAAGGCGTTTACCAGACTCTCTTTCAGGAAAAAGAACCTTATCCGCCCCTACTCGAGCAAAAATCTTCTCGTGCATTTCGTCAATACACTTAGCGATTATTGTACCGACACCCACCTCTTTACAAAGTGTTATTGCCATAACTGTTGCCTCAAGGTTATTAGCCATACATATTATAACTACATCCACATCGGCAATATCAAGCTGTTCTATAACATCAGGATCGGTAACATCTGCACATTTACAAACAGGAATTTCGAGTGCAAGCTCATTTACAATTTCCGCATTGTTATCCACAGCAATAACATCCGCACCGTTTTTCACAAGTTCGGTTGCTATTGCTCTACCATATCTTCCAAGTCCGAAAACTGCATAAGTTTTATTTATCATAAATATTCCCTCACTATCCCACACGAACATCCTCTGTGGGATTTTTTATTATACTTGAATTTTGCTTTCGCAGATTCAGGGCAACCGCCAGCGAAATGGGTCCCACTCTGCCAAAATACATAGTGGCAATTATAATCAGCTTGCCCCAAATATTAAGACTTGATGTAAGGTTGCGTGAAAGACCTACCGTAGCAGTAGCACTGACAGTTTCAAAGGCTATATCGATAACCTGTGCTTCTGGAGTTACACAAGCCAGCAGCAATGTCGATAACACGACAATAAAGCCTGACATACACATAACAGATAATGCTTTACTGACAGTTTGTCTTGCTATACTTCTGTTGAAAATATCAACAGTATCTTTATTCTTTACAGCTGATATTGCAGCAGCAATAATCAATGCAAATGTTACGGTCTTGATACCGCCTGCAGTACCTACAGGCGAACCGCCTATAAACATAAGCACTAAGGACAATACTGCAGAAGCACTTGACAAGCTTTCTTGCGGAATACTTGCAAAGCCTGCAGTCCTTGTGGTTACTGATTGAAAAACCGACACCTGAATTTTATCATACAACGACAAATCCTTTAAGGTAAGCGGGTTATTATACTCGAAAATAAGGAACAGCAAACCGCCGCCCAATAATAATATTACAGTTGTTGTAAGAACAATTTTACTATGGAGAGTCAATGACTTAAGGCCTAACCTTTTACCATCCATTCTGCTTTTTATAATGCGGATTACATCCCACCAGACAATATATCCTAAACCTCCGATGACAATAAGCAGACTTGTTACAAGGTTGATTACAGGGTGTGTGGCGTAATCACAAAGACTGTTTTCGGAAAAAATATCAATACCGGCATTGCAAAAAGCGGAAATTGAATTGAATACAGATATCCATACACCTTTCAACCCGAAATCCGGAACAAACACAGTCATATAAAGCAGTGCGCCTATACCCTCAACAACAAACGTCCCTTTAACAACTTTTTTT
Source organism: Acutalibacteraceae bacterium (assembly GCA_045602985.1). Taxonomy (GTDB): domain Bacteria; phylum Bacillota; class Clostridia; order Oscillospirales; family Acutalibacteraceae; genus DTU089. The sequence continues at coordinate 4,851 of JAZULH010000087.1, forward strand.
ACAAAAGCACCAAGACCTGCAAGGGAATCAAGGTTAAAAGCATCCTGCAAAAGAACTCTGTCCGAAAGTCCCATTTTGCGGTTCAGAAAAGCCGAAAGCGATGCCATAACCGTAATAACACCAAGACCGCCCACCTGTATAAGTACTAACATAACAATATGCCCGAAGGTGCTCCAGGTAGAAACCGTGGGGACAACCACAAGCCCGGTAACGCAGGTGGATGTAGTAGCAGTAAACAGCGCATCAACAAAGGGCGTTGCTTTGCCGTCTGCAGAGCTTACG
>JAZULH010000088.1:0-13599 GCA_045602985.1 Acutalibacteraceae bacterium
AAGACAGTTGTTTGGAACGGACCTATGGGTGTGTTTGAGAATCCCATTCTCGCAAAGGGTACAATTGCAGTTGCAAAATCTCTTGCTGAAACAGATGCTACAACAATCATCGGTGGCGGTGACTCTGCAGCAGCAGTTAACACACTTGGTTTTGGTGCAAAGATGACTCACATCTCAACAGGTGGCGGTGCATCTCTTGAGTTCCTTGAGGGTAAGGCTCTTCCCGGAATAGAAGCTGTTAATGATAAGTAATACAGCAAATAACCTGTTATGTATCAAAACTAATATATTATTTTTTCTGAAAGGGAAATATTATGGATAAATCACTTCGTAAAGCAGTTATCGCAGGTAACTGGAAAATGAACAAAACTCCCGATGAAGCAAAGGCTATCATCAACGAAATGAAACCCCTTGTAGCAGATGCTGACTGCGATGTTGTTCTTTGTGTTCCTTACATTGACATTTTCGCTGCACAGGAGGCTGCTGCAGGCTCAAATATCAAAATCGGTGCCGAAAACTGCCACTGGGCAGAAAGCGGAGCTTTTACAGGCGAGGTTTCAGCACCTATGCTTAAGGCTATCGGTGTTGAGTATGTTATCATCGGTCACTCCGAAAGAAGACAGTATTTCGGCGAAACTGACGAAACAGTTAACAAAAGAGTACGTGCTGCTCTTGACAGCGGTCTTACAGTTATTCTTTGTGTAGGCGAGCTTCTTGATGAACGCAAAAAGGGCGTTACAATGGAGGTTGTTCGTTCACAGACAAAGATTGCTCTTCAGGGTGTTTCAAATGAAGAGCTTGACAGAATCATTATTGCTTACGAGCCTGTTTGGGCTATCGGCACAGGCGAAACAGCAACTGCTGAGCAGGCTGATGAGGTTAACCACGCTATTCGTGAGGTTCTTGGTGAAATTTATTGTCCCAAGTGCGCAAGTCGCGTAACAATTCAGTACGGTGGTTCAATGAACGCTAAAAATGCTGCAGAGCTTCTCAGCAAGGTTGATGTTGACGGCGGTCTTATCGGCGGTGCATCACTTAAAGCAGAGGATTTCTCTGTTATTGTAAAAGCAGCAAGCAACTGATTATAAAACAGGGCAGGCAATATGTCTGCCCACTGTTTTGTTTATGGTGGAAAGAAACTTATAACACGTTAAATCCACTTACTCTATATTTTGAAAAGGCAGGAAATATAAATGTCCAAAAAAGTACTTCTTGTTGTAATGGATGGTATCGGCTATTCCAAAACAGGCTTAGGCGATGCAGTTACACTTGCAAACACCCCCGTGCTTGACAAACTCCTCAAAGAGTGTCCCAATGTTCGTCTTAAGGCCCATGGTGCCGCAGTAGGACTCCCGTCTGATGATGATATGGGTAACAGCGAGGTTGGTCACAATGCCCTTGGCTGTGGTCAGGTTTACTCACAGGGTGCAAAGCTTGTAAACGAATCAATTGAATCAGGCAAAATCTACTCTTCATCTGCCTGGAAGGAGATAGCAGGCAATTGTGTTGAGAAGAATTCAACACTTCACTTTATTGGCCTTCTTTCAGACGGTAATGTTCACTCAAATATTTCACACCTTATTGAAATGCTCAAGCAGGCAAAGGCAGAGGGCGTAAAGAATGTCCGTTGTCATATCCTTCTTGACGGTCGTGACGTTCCTGCAACATCAGGTCTTGTTTATGTTGAACAGCTTGAAAATGCGCTGGCAGAGCTCAATGACGGTACATTCTGCGGCAAAATTGCATCAGGCGGCGGCAGAATGGTTGTTACAATGGACCGCTACCAGGCTAACTGGAATATGGTTAAGGTTGGTTGGGATACTCACGTTAAGGGTATCGGCAGACAGTTTGCTACAGCTGCTGAGGCTATTGAAACATACCGTGCAGAGAATGAAGGTATGATTGACCAGGATCTTCTTCCCTTTGTTATTGCTGAGAATGGTGAGCCTGTAGGTACAATCAACAACGGTGACAGTGTTGTTCTTTTCAACTTCCGCGGTGACCGTGCGATTGAGCTTTCAATGGCTTTTGATAATGAAGAATTCACATACTTTGACCGTGGTGCAAAGCTTGATGTTTGCTACGCAGGTATGCTCCAGTATGATGGCGACCTTAAGCTTCCCGAGCGCTATCTTGTAAATCCTCCCGAAATTAAGGATACTCTTTCAGAGCTTCTTGTATCAAAGGGTATGAATCAGTTTGCTGTTTCTGAAACACAGAAATACGGTCACGTAACATATTTTTGGAACGGTAACAAGAGCGACAAGTTCTCAGAAGAGCTTGAAACATTTATGGAAATTCCTTCGGATAAGGTTTCATTTGATGAGCGTCCCTGGATGAAGTCTGCTGAGGTTACAGATGCAGTTATCGAGGCAATGGAGAGTGGTAAATACGATTTTATCCGTTGCAACTATCCTAACGGCGATATGGTTGGTCATACAGGCAACCTGGATGCTACAATTACTGCTGTTGAGGCTGTTGACCTTGGACTTGCACGTGTGCTTAAGGTTGCAGATAAGTGTGATGTTACCGTACTTATTACTGCAGACCACGGCAACGCAGACGAAATGTTGGAAAAAGACAAAAAAGGCAATATAGCACCCCGTACTGCTCACTCACTTAATGAGGTTCCCTTCATTATTTACAGCAAGGATGCTTACGAGGTAAAAGAGGGTACATTCGGTCTTGCTAATGTGGCTCCCACAGTTGCAAAGATTTTCGGTATTGAGCCTTATGCTTCTTGGGAAGAGTCTGTAATTAAATAATTTACTATAGCTTTCAATAATTTAAAGGGTGTCACCAATCAGCTGATTGGTAACACCTTTTTTACTTTTGGTTTTTTATTAATTTGTAGTCACCGCTTTTTAAAATACGCAATAAATCGCCATTGCTTTTTATAGGTTCTTTGGTTATTATACCCCCAAACCCTACACCGCTTTCTCGGTGACAGTCGCTTCCGCTTGTCATAATCGGTGCTTTTATTTCATTTGCCCAATTAAGTGATAAATCATTAGCTTCCTTGTCGGCTTTGCCGTTAAAAACTTCAACGCCGTCAAGGTATTTGGGGTTTGCTCTTGTAATAAGCTTGCGGAAAGGGTGAGCTTGAATAAATAAACATCCTTGCTTGCGGAATAAATTGCTTGCCCTTTTTATGTAAGTTTTAAGTAAAAACGGCATTTCATAGAGCATTTCTTCGCTAACACCGTATATCAGGTAATCATTCACTGTGGCGTAAAATCTTAACTCAACACCTAATAAAACGCTGAACTCATTTGTTTCGTACTCTTTTGCCTTGCGATATCCTGCCAAAAAATGGTCAATCGCCTTTTTCTTGTTAAAAAATTCGGAAATGTGAAAGGTCATAGGGGAATAGTGGTCTGTAATAACGATCCCCGAGTAACCTGCTTCTTTGTATTTTTCTACAAGCTCTTTTGCATCTATATCTCCGCACCAGCTGGTGTTTTTTGTGTGGGCGTGTATCTCGTATTTGTATTCCATAATATCACCTTCGCACATTATACACTATACGTTTTTATTAATCAATTTTTTTGGCATAATTTTACATTATATTAAAAATTGCTTGAAATAAATGCTTTTTTGTTATATTCTAATATGTAGTTAAAATAATTTCAAAGGAGGATATTGTAATGAACTTCTTTCAAGCACTTATAGCATTGCTTTCTGCTGTTTGTATGGTTTTTACAGGCTTTATGGATTACGGAACGCCATCATCAAGTAAGAGTGTTGCTCTTGTAAGGGAGGATAAACTTGTTTTTGACCAGGCAATGTATGCAGGTCAGGGCATTACTACCGATGGAGAATATTATTATACATCAGGTTCATTAACAGGTCTTGGTATGACAGGACTTGCCAAGTGGGATGCCCATACAATGGAGCTCATTTGCACAAACCTTGATCCGATTCCCGAGTTTTATAAGGAGATTTACAAGTCGGATCATGTAGGCGGCATTAGTTATTATAACGGTAAGATTTATGCCGCAGTAGAAAACGAGCCTGAGGATTATAATCTTGTTATTACCTACGACTGCGAAACATTGGAGCTTGTTGATATTCACAGAGTTTCCAGCGACATACTTATTGATGGTATTCCGTGGTGTGCCGTAGATGCAGATAACGGATATCTCTATTGCTCTGCGTTTAATGATGTTGATTGTATTGTTGCGTTCGATTTAGAAACTATGGAGTTCTCGCACACAATACAGCTTTCAAAGCCCGTCAAACGTATTCAGGGCGGCGAGGTTTATAATGGCGTGCTTTATCTTTCTAACGACACAGAAAACAGCAACACCGACAAGGTTTACGCCGTGGATATCAGTACAGGTGACGTAACAACAGTCTGCTCACGTACGCTTCCGTCAGCGGCAGGTAACGAGGCAGAGGGTATCACTGTCTTCCCTATGGAGGACGGAACATTGCTTCATATTCTGGATTATGACAAAACCGTTGGTGTTTATGTAAGGCATTATCAGATTGTTGAGGAGTAAGAACTACTTATACAATAAAACACCGCAGGAGTAATTTCTGCGGTGTTTTTATCATTTTATATTTAATGCACGTAATATATTGTTGTGTAAAATATCTGTCAATTCACCTTCGGACAGGTTCAGCTTCATAAGGTATTCCAGATCATCCTGTTGTCGCCACATGGGGAAATCCGTGCCAAAAATAACCTTGTCCGTGCCGTAAGCCTCAAATATTCTTTTGGTGGTGTCAGGTGAAAGCGCATAAAAGCTTGAGCAGGTATCCACATAAAAATTGGGGTATTGTGAAAGTGTCTTGTAAGCATCCTCCCATATTGACCAACCGCCCAGATGAGCACCTATTATAGTCAGTTCGGGGAATCTTTTGAGTATTTTTTCTACTCTGTCGGGGTTTGAGTTGTCAAACCTTGAGTCGCCTGTGTGCAAAAGAACAGGTAATCCTTTTTCATTGCATATTTCAAAGATTCTAATAACCTTAGGGTCATCTACTTTGAATTTTTGTATGTCAGGATGTAGCTTAACACCGTGTAAGCCTGTTTCTGCAAGATGCTCGGCATCCTCTTCAAGACTGTTGCTTTCAGGGTGTAGTGAGCCAAGACCTATAAATTTTTCGGGATAAAGCGTTACCTCGCTTGCAATATAATTGTTAATGCTTTGGGCGTGGTGAGGTGTTGTGGCAACAGAGGTTACAACGCAACGCTCAACACCGGTCTCGGTACATTGGTCTATAAGATTTTTGGCAGTACCTACAAATGCGCAACAGTCTATAATTCCGGTTTTGCTTATACCGTAAAAAATGTCTATACTGTCCGTTGCTTTTTTAGCAATAGCATCGGGGAAGATATGACAATGTGCATCTATTATGCCGTAATTCTTCATTGTTAACCCTTCTTTAAGGAATATGATTTAAAAAGTAAAAAGTCGGACTGACACAGTTATACTGTGCTATAGTCCGACTTTGTTTGTTTGTCAATTATGCTTTTTCAGATATCTGCTGATTGTATCTGTCAAGTGATTCCTCGCGCATTTTGTATTTAAGGATTTTACCTGCAGCATTCATGGGGAATTCTTTTACAAATAAGAAGTATTTGGGAACCTTGTGCCTTGCAATAGAGGCGTTTCCGAATTCTCTCATTTCGTTTTCGTCGGATTCTTCACCTTTATGCAGGATAATCCATGCACAGCATTCCTCACCGTAGCGCTCATCGGGAACACCAACAACCTGAACGTCACGAACCTTAGGATTGGTAAGATAAAATTCCTCGATTTCACGTGGATAAAGATTTTCACCGCCGCGGATAATCATATCCTTCAATCTGCCTGTAACCTTGTAATATCCGTCGGGTGTTCTCATACAGATATCTCCTGAATGGAGCCAGCCCTCAGCATCAATTGCCTGTGCGGTTGCTTCGGGCATCTTGTAATAACCCTTCATAATGTTGAAGCCACGTGCAACAAATTCGCCGCTTTCACCATCGGGGAGCTCGTTGCCTGTTTCGGGATCAATAATCTTACACTCTACACCGGGGAATGCACTGCCGACAGTTTCAACACGGTGGTCAAGGTCTTCGTTTACTTCGCCCATGGTGCATCCGGGAGATGCCTCGGTCTGTCCGTAAACGGAAATGATTTCACGCATATTCATTTCAACAGAGGCACGGCGCATAAGGTCTGCAGGACAGTTGGCACCTGCCATAATGCCTGTTCTCATATATGAAAAGTCTGTTTTTGCAAAGTCGGGATGACCAAACATTGCAATAAACATTGTGGGAACACCGTTGAAGCAGGTGATGTGCTCATCGTTTACGCAGGCAAGTGAGGATTTGGGTGAAAAATAGGGGATAGGACAAAGTGTACCGCCGTGAGTCATCATGGATGTCATTGAAAGCACCATTCCGAAGCAATGGAACATAGGCACCTGAATCATCATACGGTCAGCAGTTGATAAATCCATTCTGTCGCCGATTGTTTTACCGTTGTTGACAATGTTGCGGTGTGTAAGCATAACACCCTTCGTGAAGCCTGTTGTGCCTGAGGTGTACTGCATATTACATACATCGTCGGGCTTTACAAGAGAGGCGCGTCTGCGAACCTCTTCACGCGGAATAAGAGCAGAGCGTGATAACATCTGTTCCCATGTAAGACAACCATCCATTTCAAAGCCAACGGTTACAACGTTACGAAGGAAGGGGAGGTTCTTTGAATACAGCGGTGTGCCGGGTTCAAGCTCCTTGAGTTCCGGACAAAGCTCCTCAATTATCTCCTTGTAGTTAATATCCTTGCAGTACTCAATCATAACAAGAGTATGGGTGTCGGACTGCTTCAGCAAATATTCAATTTCGTGGATTTTGTACGCTGTGTTAACAGTAACCAAAACTGCACCGATTTTGGTTGTTGCCCAGAAGGTAACAAACCATTGGGGTACGTTAGTTGCCCATATAGCAACATGGTCACCTGCTTTTACTCCAAGGGAAATCAAAGCAGCTGCACATTCGTCAACATCGCGACGGAATTGCTCGTAGGTTCTTGTATAATCAAGTGTCGGATATTTAAAGGCGTATTGATCGGGATAGGTTTCTGCCATAGTGTCAAGCACATCTGAGAAGGTTGCTTCAATAACATCGTATTTTTTCCATACAAAGGTGCCTGTCTTATCACGGTTGTAGTAGGCGTGGTCATAAGACTTTCTCTCTCTGTTAAGGGCAGAAATATAATTTGTGAAGTGGGTGAGGACAATATCAGCATCGCTGATTTCTTCATTCCATGCAGCACAAATAAAGCCTTCATAATTAAGGGAAGAAAGAGAGTTAATTAATTTTTCAACCTCTAAGTCGCCTTCGCCGATTAAAACGGTCTTTCCGTCCTTCATATCACCTAGACGAACATATTTGATGTATGCACCGAGGTTTTTTATTGTTGTTTCAGCAGTTTCACCTGCATCAAAATACGTTCCTCTTACATTCCAGGAGGCACCTATAGCCGCGGATGCGAAATGGTTGATAATTTCTATTACATTTTCCGTATTTGCAAGGTAACCAACTGTTTCAAACAAAATATTTATATCGGATGCTTCCGCACGTTTTATTGCTGCTGACATTTTTTTGTCCAACACATCAAAGGAAAACTTTTCTTCTGCTCGTACAATAACATTTTCAATGCCTGATGCAGCCGCCATATCAACATATTTTTCAATAAGCTCTGCAGTAGTTTCCTCGTTCTCAACGGGTGCAGGCATACGGAGTGCAGGTACGGAAAGATTCCTGTTAACGAGCTTCCTTTTGGCGTCAGCAATGCGCTCACGTCTTAATATACTGTCGTGGTGACTGCTTCTTTCTTTTATAGCATCGTATATTTCAAAACCTTCAAAACCGTAGTCATAGGCATAACGACAGGTGTCAAGGAATGAGGAACGATTCACGTTTTTAGTGGAAAAAACGATTTTCATATTATGCCTCCTCAAAAACAATCTTGTTCAACGCATTTATATAAGCTCTGATGCTTGCTGCTACAATATCGGTAGAGGTGCCGTTGCCTGAGTAAAGCTTTCCGTTGTTGCGGAGTCTTACGAGAGCAGAGCCTAATGCTTCTTTTCCTTCTGTTACAGATTGTACCTGGAAATCATCAAGCTCATAGTGGTGACCTATGCACTGTTCAATCGCGCGGAAAACGGAGTCGATAGGACCGTCGCCGTTGCTTACGCCGCAAATGATTTCACCGTTACATTTCAAGGTAACCTGTGACATTGAGCTGGACATATTGCTGCTGGTGGTTGTGTATGTTTCAAAATGGTAGGTTGAGGGAGCCTGCATAGCTGAGCTTGCAATAACAGCTTCAAACTCCTTGTAGCCTACAGCACCCTTCTTTTCGCATACCTGCTTAAGAACCTTGTGTACATTACCAATGTCTGAATCTGAAAGCTCATATCCTAATACAGCGGCAGCTTGAGCAACCTGAGCTACGGTAGAATCAGAATCAATCAGAATCTTTTTCCCTTCGCTAACTGTTTTTTTGCTTTCGTAAGCATCGTGGTTAATGCTTGATACCATATCATCAATGCTTGCGTGGATTTTTGTGTTATTGAGCTTGATTTCAGCATCAATTTGTGAACCGCAGGCATTTATTGCGTCCGAAATCTCTCCGGTTACAAGCACATTATTGCCGACCATTGAGCACTTAAGTCCGTCAGCACCGTTCTTGATAGCAGCAAATGCAGAAGCAACTGCCATATTGATACGGTCAGATACCTGTACAAAAACAGGAATGCTGACTGCTTCTTTTACCTTTGTAACCAAAGCGGCAATGTCATCGGGAGTTGAAACACCTGCATCATCACAGATAGTAACCATACCTGCTCCGCTTGCTTCAGCTTCCTTAACTGCGGCAATAAGGAAATCCTCATCCGCTCTTGTGGCATCAAGTGCGGAGAATTCAACATCATCACATAATGATTTTGCCTGATTAATAAGCTCTGCAATCTTTTCGAGCATTTTTGCCTGCTTTACGTGGTATGTGTACTCCATCTGAATGGTGGAAACAGGAAGCTCAACCTGAAGGCGGGGGCTTTTTGCATCTTTGATGCACTCCCAGGCAACAGCGATATCTTCGCTGTTGAAGCCCACAGGAATTGCAAAAACAGCATTCTGTATATTCTGTGCAATAGTTTTATAAATGATTTTATCTTCACGTGCAGATTTTACGGCAGGAATTTCAACTACCTCAACACCTATTTTATCTGCACAATCAGCGATGGCTGATTTTTCGCGGAAAAGTAAGGATACAGATCTGTCCTCTGCAATCTTTTTAAGTGTGATGTCTGAAACTTTAATCTCTTTCATTATGAAATCTCCTTTCGGTTTTCGCTTGATGTTTTCGGTAAATATTCAGAGGTGTTTCGGGTACGTGTTTTTGTTCAGGAAAATAAAAAACCGCCCCAAAGCTCTCTTTTGCTTTGAGACGGGTGTAAAACTTAACACTCGCGGTACCACTCAAATTGCAGATAAAATCTGCCACCTTATCGAAGTCCGACAACTTCTATGCACTGACGTAGCAAACACGGGGCACCCTACACATTTTCACTTCAGGCTTCCTGCTCAGAAGGGAGAGAAACAAGCTCTATATATATCGGTTCACAGCAACCACCGACTCTCTGAATATATCCGTCTTGCTCATTCTTCTTCAACGCTTTAAATATTAAATTTTCTGTATTCTACTACTTTGAATCGCAAATGTCAAGCGTTTAAAAAAATTATTTCAATTTTTATCGTATTGTCATATTAATATAGTATATTAAACTCTTTTGCGGAGGGTTACTCTTATGCCTTTGCAGTTAAAAAAATGCTGAATTTTTTTGTTTAAAAACTATTGACAGATAAAAACAATTGTGCTAATCTTGTGTAAATTGAAAATATCACAAATAAAAGCTGTGACGAAGACGGCGGAAATTTTCAACTTTCAGAGAGTCGGTGGTTGCTGTGAACCGATAGTTCGATGTTTCAAAAGCCTATCCCTTCCGAGCCGAAGGGCTGAACGATTTTTCTATTAAGCTCCTTCCGAGAATGCTGCGTTAGTGCAACGGGTTGATAGACCTTAAGTGACAATGTTTATTGCAATTTGAGTGGTACCGCGGATATAATAAGTATTCGTCTCAAAGTGGAACTTTTGTTCCGTTTTGGGGCGTTTTTTATTTGTGTTTTTTTGATTGCAACTTAACATCTATGAAAGGTGGAAGAAAAGTGGACAATTCATTATCAAACAAATTATTTGAGGTAGCTGAGCGAATTTCTGAACTTCGTGATATTTACGGTCTTTCTGCAGAGGAAATGGCTCAAAAGACAGAAGTAAGCTTGCAGGAGTATGTTGCATACGAACAGGGTAAAGAGGATATGCCTTTCTCATTTGTTCACAAATGTGCACTTGCTTTCGGGGTTGAGCTTACCGATTTGCTGGAGGGTCAGAGTGCTAAGCTTACCACATACAACGTAACACGTCGAGGCAAAGGTCAGACTACCGCTAATGAAGAGGGTATTCTCATTCAGAACCTTGCTCCTAAATTTAAAAATAAGCTTGCTAATCCTTATTGGGTTAAATATGAATATTTACCTGAATTGCAGACAAAGCCTATTGAGGTTACTACTCATTCGGGTCAGGAGTTTGACCTTGTTATAAAGGGTGCGCTTAAAATCCAGATTGGTGACCACGTGGAGGTTCTTCACGAGGGTGACAGCATCTTTTACAAAAGCTCCATTCCCCATGGTATGATTGCAGTTGACGGTGAGGATTGTCTTTTCCTTGCTATGGTTATGGCAGAGGATGAAAATCTTGCCGATTCACATATGAGTACTGTAAATGTGGGCAGAGCACCTAAAGAGGAAAAGCTCATCTGTGATAAATTTATTACAACTACCGTTGATGAAAACGGTGTTTGCGACAGCATCGAATTCCATGATGAGGATAAGTTCAACTTTGCCTTTGATATCATTGATGAATTGGGCAGAAACTATCCCGACAAGCTCGCAATGCTTCATATTGCAGATGATATGACAGAGCGCAGATTTACTTTTAAAGACATCAAAGAATATTCATCTCAGGCTGCAAACTATTTTAAATCCTTGGGTATCAAGAAGGGTGACAGAGTTCTCCTTGTTCTTAAGCGTAATTATCAGTTCTGGTTTGCAATTCTTGGCTTGCACAAATTGGGCGCAATTGCAATTCCTGCTACAAATCAGCTTGTTGTTCACGATTATGAGTACCGCTTTAATGCTGCCGGTGTTTCTGCTGCGATTGTTACTGCTGATGGTAAAGCTACGGATTATGTTGACCAGGCACAGCTGAACAGTCCCACATTGAAGGTTAAAATTGTTGCCAATGGCAGCAAAGAGGGTTGGCATAATTTTGATGAGGAGTTCGGTCTTTTCAGTCGTCGTTTTGTTCGTGATGATGACAGCGCCTGCGGCAACGATCCTATGATTATGCTTTTCACCTCAGGTACAACAGGCTATCCTAAAATTGCAACACACAGCCATAAATATCCTCTCGGTCACTTTATCACCGCCAAGTATTGGCATTGTGTTCAGCGTGACGGAATTCACTTTACCATTTCCGAAACCGGTTGGGGTAAGGCGCTTTGGGGCAAGCTTTACGGTCAATGGCTCTGCGAGGGCGGAGTGTTCGTTTATGACTTTGAACGCTTTGATGCTTCAAAGATTCTGCCTATGTTTGCAAAGTATAATATTACAACCTTCTGTGCTCCGCCTACAATGTACAGAATGCTTATAAAGCAGGATATTTCACAGTATGATTTGTCATCCATTGTCCATGCTACAACAGCAGGTGAGGCACTTAATCCTGAAGTTTTCAAGCAGTTTGAAAAAGCAACAGGACTTCGTGTTCACGAGGGCTTTGGTCAGACAGAAACAACTCTTTCCATTGCAACACTCAACGGAACACCTATCAAAATCGGCTCTATGGGTAAGCCCACACCTCTCTATGATGTAGATGTGGTTGATTCTGAAGGCAGACCTGTTGCTGATGGTGAAACAGGCGAAATTGTTGTTCATACCGACAGTAAGGTTCCTTGCGGTCTTTTTCTTGGCTATTATAATAATGATGAGGCTACTGACGATGTTTATCACGATGGTCTTTATCATACAGGTGATACCGCATGGCGCGACGAGGATGGTTACTTATGGTATGTGGGTAGAGTTGATGATGTTATCAAGTCATCCGGTTACCGTATCGGACCATTCGAAATCGAGAATGTTATTATGGAGCTTCCCTATGTTCTTGAATGTGGTGTATCTGCAGCTCCCGATGAGGTTCGCGGTCAGGTTGTAAAGGCAAGTATTGTGCTTGTTCCCGGCATCGAAGGTACAGAAGAGCTTAAAAAGGAAATCCAGGATTATGTCAAGAAAAATACAGCTCCCTACAAATATCCCCGTATAGTTGTGTTCAGAGACGAATTGCCTAAGACAATCAGCGGCAAAATTCAACGTAATAAGCTTTGATAATTTGCGAAACAGCGCATTTTCTCACCTCGCAGTACCTTCGTACAGCGTCGGTTCGTAAATACGCTGTTTCATCAAATTCTCTTCGCTTATTAAGTCAGCGGAAGATGTTTATGATAGCTTTACGGTACGCTACGGTGTAAGTATAAAGCGGAATTGTGACATTCGTTATAAATAAAGAACTCTATATACATTATATATAGCAAAACTAACTATTGACAAATCAAAAAAATTATGTTATCTTTGAGAAAATTAAATATAAAGGCGTCGAAGAAAAGGATGCAAAGTGTTCACCTTGCAGAGAAGTGACGGTTGGTGCAAGTCACAGGCAGAGCTTTGATGTTTGTAGTTTCTGAGCCGGGAGGAAGAAAGGCGTTTACCGCTTAGTAGAACCTCTCCGTGATTGCTGCGTGAAGGCATAGGGGTTGATTGACTCTGAGAGTGGCAGAAATTTCTGCAATTTGAGTGGTACCGCGGGTTAGATTTATGACTCGTCTCAAAGATTATCTTTGGGACGGGTTTTTGTTTGATTTGTCCCGCTATTACAGGAGGAACTCATGGATAAGATGACAGGTCTTGATTTTAAAATCAAGGAAATGGCTGCCCGTATCAGGGAGTTGAGGGAGATTGAAAATCTTTCAATTGCCGATATGGCTTTAAAAACAGGTGTAACTGAGGCAGAATATATTGCTTGTGAAAACGGTGAAAGCGATCTTAACTTTGCTTTTATTTATCGTTGTGCGCTTGCATTTAATGTTGATGTTACCAGCATTATTGAGGGTAATACACCCAAGCTTACCAACTATGTTTACACAAAGTCAGGCAAGGGACAGAAGATCGAAAAAGCCCATGGTATGACTTACTATAACCTTGCTGCTAAGTTTAAGAATAAAATTGCTGAACCGCTTTTTGTTGAGGCTACCTACAGCGAAGAAAATCAGAATAAGGATATTGAGCTTACATCCCACGACGGACAGGAGCTTGATATCGTTATTGATGGTAAATTGAAGGTTCAGGTGGGTGAGCACTCCGAGATTCTCGGCCCCGGTGACAGTATTTACTACGACTCCCTTACACCTCACGGTATGATTGCT
>JAZULH010000089.1:0-5608 GCA_045602985.1 Acutalibacteraceae bacterium
CATCCTTTATGAGCTGTATGTGGTCAAAGTAGGCGTGGTTTGCCTGGTTTGCATACAGCAGCATTACCTTAAGCTTGTAGGGTGTGTATGTTTTGCCGTCGTCCTCGGTTGTGTTTTTATCGTCCGTATATTTAAGGACAACAGGCGCCGACGAGTACTGCCACACATTTATTGTGGGGTTGAATTTGGCAGATGATTTGTACTGCTCCTTGTCGTTTCCGTTTTCATCCTTGTATATTACGTAAACTGCAATTTCAAACTTACTGTCCTCGACAACCTCTACCTCTTTATCGTCCTCCTCGCTGACACTCTCAAAGATTTCCGAGGCGGCTTTGTCGGTTATTTTCTCACCGTTTTGCTCATAATGGCTGTGGTAATTGGGGCTGACTGCATATGCTGCCCCCCATCCGCTGACTATGTATGTGTCATTGGGGTTGGACTGCACCTCTATGGATTGGAAGTAGGTTTTTTCCTTATCCACCTCACCATTGATTTTAATTGCTTTTGAGCCCTCCTTGTGGGCATCAGCTGTTGCGCCATCCCTTGCGGTGTCTGTAATTCCCGTATGTGCCCAGTAGGTTGGCTCATTGGTGGATTTGACACTCTCAAAGCCGGAGTTTTCAAGCAGGTTCACGCTGTTAGGTGTACTGCCGCTTTCAAGCTGAACGCTGTCAAAATATGCATTGCCTGTTGCATTGCGCAGGCACAGGAATACTGTTACCTTTGTGGTATCGCTGTCAAGTGTGATTGTGGTGCTGAGCCTCCGCCAGCCGTTATTTACGGATAAATCTGTATCTGCTGTTAAAACCTGGGAATATACCACATCTGTATCTGTGGTGCCTGTTGCGGTGATTTGCAGATATGCACCCTCATAACCGCCCTTGTTAAGCTGTGTAAGGTTAAGTGTGCGCACAAATGCGGAGAGTGTATATGTGCCACCTGCAGTCCAGCCTGTTACCACCTGACCATAGTTTGTATTTACCGTGGTGGTTATGGGGGCAACATTGCGCACCGCCATACAATATTTGCCGGTGTACTGTATGCCCGTGGCGGTATAGTGGTCCGAGCTTTCGTCTGCAACATTTGTATTCTGCACCCAACCACTGGTGCTTTCGCAGGTGCCGTTTGTAAGCATATTTACCGTGTTTTTGCCAAGTGATGCGGCATCGGTAATTTTATTCTTGCTGTCGGACGTTGCTGTGGTGGAGCTGTAATTGTATGAGCCTGCACCCACAGATGTACCATTGCCGTAGGAAACCTGCTGTGATACTGTTCTGCCGGAATTGTCAAACTGCAATGTGGTTACAATATCATCATATTGATTAGAGGTGCTTTGCTCCTTGTGTTTGCCGTCAATACCCGCAGAGCGCACTATTGTGGTGTTATAACGTGTTCTGTCAAAGGTGACAAGCTGACCGTCCACGTGTGTACCAAGGGTGGTGGGATTTGCAGAAAATTCCTTTACCTGAATAACCTGTACACCCTTTTTTATGCCGTTGTAGTTAAAGTTAAGCCCGTTACCGTCGCTTGACTGAACATAGTTTATGTAGTTCTCATAGCCCGGCGTAGATTCATAAACCACATTTACTGTGGTGCCGTTAAAGTGGTCCACGCTGCGCAAATAATTGCCGGATGTGTTAAGGGTGATAACTCTGCCTGCATTGTCGGTTATGGTTTTAACATAATCCTGCCAGGTGTTGGCTTCTGCTCCGGGATAATAACCGAATGTAAGAGTATGACCTGTGCCATCAGTTATTTTGCTCAGCTTTTTGCCACTCTCAGTATATGTGATAGTTATTGTCTGTTTGTTTGCATTTTTTATTTCACACAGATTACCTGCAGAATTGAAGGTGCGCACATTATCCTGCTTGTCTGTCAAGGTGTATGTGGTCACGGAATCCTTAGTCACCTTTTCAAGGGTAAGACCCAATCCGTCTTCATCCTCATAGGTGGTAACCTCGTTATCATTTTTATCCTTTTTGGTTACCTTCTGTATGTAGTGCTCTGTGCCGTCACCATCTGTGTAAACATACGGATATCTTTCTGCATCCTTATCTTCAAGGTCGTATTTTGTTGATGGCAGAACGGTCTCCTGCATATTAAGGCGCCAGCCATAGCCAACGGCAGTTCTGTTTGAGCTGTCCTTACCGCAGGTGTATTTCACGCCTGCATCGTAGCTATTGTATATGAGGCTGAGGCTTACAGGCATAATCTCACTTGTGGTGGATGTCAGGGGTATCTGGTAAACCAGGTTGCCTGTGTAATCATTTACACTTGCACTACCGCCTGTGCCTGCTGAAAAGCCGGAGTAGCTCCAATATCCCTCAAGACCCTTGTTGTTGCGGTATGTTACCGTAACTGCAGGATAAAGGTCCGAGCTTGTAACAAAGTTTGAGGAAAGAATACGAACTCTGCCAACCAATGATTCATCATATCCCTTAAGGCAGATACCGTTGTTTGTACCACCATCAAGCCATTCCTTGACTGTCCGGGTAATGTCAAAGGAATAGCAGTCAGCCTCGCCATAGGTGAGCTTTGCATAATCAAGGGCAACCTCATTATATGCCGGCTGGTCATTCCAGGTGGGCTTGTTTGTTGTGTTATCCCACGCTTCTGTTACCTTGTGCACGGTGATATATCGCGCCTCACTGCCTGCATCAACGTGACGTTGATAAAAATTGAGTGAAGCGTTCTGAATTACACAACATTCATCAGGCAAATCAGGTAAATTGAACTTAATAAATGTGCGTGCTCTACCAAGGGTACTGTGACCTGCATAAAGGTAATCGCCCATAAAATAACTCATATCAGGCTCACTTTGGTCAACATAGCAGTCAATTGTGTTTGATCTGCTGATATCAAGCCTGATTGTGGGGTCAATAATAACAGGATATACCCTTGCCCTCTCATTAAGCCAGCCTTTGTCGGCTGTTACTGTGAGGGTATATTTGTCACCATCGGGTATCAGCTCCATTGTTACAGCATCGGAATATGCGCCTGACGCATCAATCATATATGGTGCCATAATTACCGACTGCGCCAGAGTCAGCTCACTATCAGCATACAATGTTATTGAGCCATCCTGCTCCTTCTTTGGGAAAAGTCCGCCCAAATCCATTGTAAATTCAAAAACATTCCTGCTCTGCCTTTTATTCAGAACAATGCTCTCCTTAAGGGTGTTGCTTGAAAGCTCATATTCAAGGCTGACATCCTCAAATACCTCATCATATTTTACTGCGCCCTTTTGCTTACTTACCTTAAGGACCTCTTTAACATTATCCTCTTTAGTTACCTCTTGTTCACTGTGGCGTGCATAGGTGACTGTGCCCTGACTCTCAGAAACAGCTTTGCTGACAAGCTCTGTGTCATCAGCAATATTACCGCGGGATGATTTTATACCGGTCTGATTTAACTTGGGGGCAAAGCTCACAGCGCTGTTCCCAAGCTGTATTGTAATTTTACTATCTCCTTCGCCCGAAATATCCGAAGGGAAATTAACGGGTATATCCGTCCTTGCAGGGACAAAGGCGGAATCCGTTGCCTGCTTTTTGGTGGTGAGGCTGAAATCGTACTCCACCCACTCGTTTCCATCAAGATAATGAATGGGATTTGAATATTTTGCCGCAAGGTATGAACCGTCTGATTGACGGAAATACTTGGTATATTCATTACGAAGCTCAACAATCTCGCTGAGTACCTCTACATCCTTTTCAACATCTGTTACGGAATCCGGGACTTCATCTGCAATTGCGCTTTGTGTCAGGATATCCTCGGCTGTGTTCTCTGTCTGAGAAACAGCTTCTGTTTTGCTGCTTTGGGTTGAATCTGATTCTGAAATTTGCGTATCAGACAGGGTTTCAGACTGACCCTCTGTGGATTCATCTTCCGCATCGGTCGAATCCTCAACCTCACAGAAATCACCAAATTCGTCTTCTGCCGTAGTGCTTTCAGGTTCTGTGGTTATCTCAAGCGTTTGCAACTCTGCAGCAAGCACAGGAGTTGCTGTATTGAATACGCTCAAGCCGATTATGACCGAAAGCAATACAGACATTAGTTTTAATACCTTTTTCATTGTGACCTCCATCTTAAAAATATGTTTCATATATAAATGACCATATTTCCACAATATTACAAAAAAATTTTTATTATTTTTTAAGTTTGTTAATATTGCACATTTTATAGTTTGTTTTTTCGTCAAATTGACTCCGGATATATGACTTAACGGCAGATTGTACACAATACAATGTATATAGCGCCATTAATGTGTTAAGATATTAACAAAATAATAATATTTAAAAATTCACTTGTTTTTATGTGTAATATGTTGTAAAATACATATGATTACATAATAGGTAATTTTGGATATTTTTACAGGAGGTTATACTAATGTCAGCATTAACTACAAACAAAAGCGTACTTTCCTGGATTGACGAAAAGGTTGAGCTTGTAAAGCCCGACAAAATCGTATGGATTGACGGTTCAAAGGAACAGATTGAGGAGCTCAGAGCTACAGCTTGCTCAACAGGCGAGCTCATTAAGCTTAATCAGGAGCTTCTGCCTGATTGCTACCTTCACAGAACTGCTGTAAACGACGTTGCTCGTGTTGAAGGCAGAACATTTATCTGTGCAACAACTAAGGAAGAAGCAGGCCCCACAAATAACTGGATGGAGCCCTCAGAAGCATACGAAATGCTTTATGATATTGCACGCGACAGCTACAAGGGCAGAACAATGTATGTTATCCCCTTTTCAATGGGTCCCGTTGGCTCTCCCTTTGCAAAGGTTGGTATTGAGCTTACAGACTCCATCTACGTTGTACTCAACATGGTTATCATGACAAGAGTTGGCAAGGATGTTCTTGAGGTTCTCGGTGACAGCGACGATTGGGTTCGCGGTCTTCATTGCCGTTGCGATATTGACGAGGAAAAGAGATATATCTGTCAGTTCCCCCAGGATAATACAATTATTTCTGTTAACTCAGGCTACGGCGGAAACGTTCTCCTCGGTAAAAAATGCTTTGCTCTTCGTATTGCATCTTACCAGGGTTGGAAAGAAGGCTGGCAGGCAGAGCATATGCTCATTCTCGGTATTGAGAATCCTAAGGGTGAGGTTAAGTACATCTGTGCTGCTTTCCCCTCTGCTTGCGGTAAAACTAACCTTGCTATGCTTATTCCTCCGGAGCTTTACAAGGAAAAAGGCTATAAAGTATGGTGCGTAGGTGACGATATTTCCTGGATTCGTAAGGGTCCTGACGGTAGACTTTATGCTATCAACCCCGAAAACGGTTTCTTCGGCGTTGCTCCCGGCACAAACAACAAGTCCAACCCCAACGCTCTTGCAGCTACAATGAAGGGCACAATCTTCACCAACGTTGCTCACAATCTCGACAACAACACAGTTTGGTGGGAAGGCCTTGACAAGAATCCTCCCGCAAACGCTATGGAGTGGAAGGGCAACCCCTGGAACGGCCAGGAGAGCGAAGAGAAGGGTGCACATCCCAACAGTCGTTTCACAGCTCCCGCTGTAAACTGCCCCTGCATCAGCTCCGAGTTTGAAAATCCCGCAGGTGTACCGATCTCCGCTATCGTATTCGGCGGCAGACGTGCAA
>JAZULH010000090.1:0-10012 GCA_045602985.1 Acutalibacteraceae bacterium
ACTCCTTGGCACACAGAACGACATGGCTACGATCCGACTTTGATTTTGAGTGTCTGCTCCTTCATGCTCTGGAACATTTCGGGGCTCATAACACCGAGTGCTGCAAGACCTTCGCCTGTAACGAGGGGATCACCGAGAGCGTCGTTCTTGAATGTGCACTCAACGTAGCCGCCGTCAAGAACTGTGCCGTCTGCAATGTACTCACCGTAACGACGGATAAAGCTGCCTGTTGCAACAAGTCTGCAGATAACTTCAAGACCGTGACCGAAAACCTTACCGGGCAGAACTTCCATAGTAGCGTTTTCAACATCTGCACTTACATAGTGAGTTTTGATGCCTGCTTCCTTGAGCATATCAAAGTAGTAGATGGATGTTTTGAGGTTTTCTTTGCCGATACCGTCAATCTTAAGGCCTACACTGTTCTCACCGGGGTCAAACACGCCGTCTTTACCTGTGCAGTCATCCTTAAACTTGAGCAATACGTTACCGTTCTCAAGCTGGAAAACGTCTTTTGTTTTACCTTCGTAAATTTTTTTCATTGTAAATCTCTCCTTTAATTGCTCACAAAAAGTGACACATTATCTTTAATTACATATAGAATTTTAATGCTCATTTTGTCGAATGTCAAGTGCGATAAATGATTTTTTTGTCCTTAGTTAAATGTTCTAATAATTTGTTATAAAAGGGGTCTTTAAAAAAACATTTTTTGTGGAAATATACATTAATAAACTGTGTATGTGTTGTTAAGGGGTGTTCTTTAATCCGCTTACCACATAAATGTCTTTTTCATCAATTTCAATATCTGTGGAAAAGTAGGGATATAAGATGTCTTTCATATTACGGGCAGGGGGAAGTGGTTGCGAAACTGCCCCTGCAGTTTTTTGGTGTAACAGGTCAAGCTGTTCGCGTCCCATACTGTGGGCAATGGTAAGTCTGCCATCGGCTTTCAGGTGATTATACAAAAACTCAATAGCTTTTCTCTGATTGCAAAAATGGGGAAATGCGTCAAATATTATTATCCGATCAAAGGCTTCCTGTAAATGCAAATTTTCCACATCTGCAACCATAAAGCTGATGTTGCTTATGTGAGCAAATTTTTCTTTTGCAATTCGCACCATATTTGGTGAAATGTCTATTGCAGTAACATTACTTACTCTGCGGTCAACAAAAAACGGGATAAGAACTCCCGTGCCGCAAGCCACATCAAGCAATTTACATCCTTCGGTAATTGAGGCGTAATCCAATATACGGTTGATTTTTGCAGTGTTGTCAAGGGCAATTTCATCCCAGCGGACAGAAGCATTGTCGAAAAAGCGTATAATATTTTCCTTATCCATTATGTAAAAAGCACTCCTTTTCGTGGGAGTTTATAATACCTACCGCTTGGAGATAGGAGTATATTATAACCGTACCCGTAAACTTCATTCCTCGTGATGTTAAATCACGTGAAATGCTGTCAGATAAGGGGGAATGAGTTTTATCACATTCATTATAAATAACTCCCTTTGTGAAGGAGCAAAGGTAATTATAAAAGCTCCCGAATTCTTCAACAATCGCCTTGAAAATAATGCTGTTGTTGATTGCGGCTTTTATTTTAAGCTTGTTGCGTATAATACCCTCGTTTTGGTACAGCTCAAGCTGTTTGCTGTAGTCATATGCCGATACTTTTTCAATATCAAAGTTATCGAATGCCTTTCGGAAATTATCTCGTTTATTGAGGACACACTCCCAGGAAAGTCCTGCCTGGAAGCTTTCGAGTATAAGCATCTCGTACAGGTAGCGGTCATCTGTTTGCAGTATTCCCCATTCTTCATCGTGGTATCTGATGTAGAGTGGGTTTTTATTGTTACACCATTTACAACGTACCATAAATTCACCTTGATTTAAGATATTTGAGAACATCATACAATGATTCAAAAACAAATTGTGCCATTTTTTGATGCCTTTCATCAGGCTTTTTCATGTCAGGTATACAGATTACAGGTATTTTTGCAGAATATGCGGCTTCAATCCCTGCTTCGCTGTCTTCAATGACAATAGCGTTATCAGGATTAACATTCAATTTTTCACATGCCTTTAAAAATATATCGGGGTATGGCTTTCCTCGCGGTACCTCGTATCCGAAAACCAGGTCATCAAAATACTTAAGAATGTTATGGTGCTCAAGTATTTTTTTAGCCCTTTCCCGAATACTTGATGATGCTACTATCATTTTATAGTCATTGCTTTTTAAAAAATCAAGTAATTCAACCACACCGGGCTTTAAAGGGATTCCTGCCGCAACCTTTTCTTTTTCAAGACGCAGATATTTGTCAAAAAGCACATCTTCATCCTCCGGTGCGTTAAATGTGTTTTTTATTGTAGTCATACCCATTGCCACAGTTCTGCCGAGATACTTGGTGGTGTAATCGGTTAATGAAATATCTCCGCCGTATTCAGATACCATTTCGCGCAAAATGGCATAGGCAGTAGGTTCGCTGTCAATGAGAACACCGTCTAAATCAAAAATAATTGCTTTTATCATAATTCACCTTAAAATACAGCCTCCGCTGACAAGTCGGAGGCAGTAAGTCTTTTTTATCAGAATTCTATTTCAATTTCATTTTCGCCGATGTCGGTTTTAAATTCAATATCATAACCGATATTACCGGGTAATTCAATGATTTTGTATTTTCCGTTGCACTCAATTTCCCTGGGCTTGCGGTCAACGTAAACAACGGTAGGTACCTTGTATTTCTTATCCTGCTTGAAACGGAGCTTGAATTCGCCCTCGTCGTGGTCGTATTTGTATGAAATAATTTCACCCGTAACTGCCTTGGGACGTGGACGGGTAATAACCTTCATAAAGTCCTGTTCAAGGATATTATCAAAGTAGCACCAATAGGTGTTGCTCCATTTATATGAGTCAAACTTATCCTGCAGGAAACGGATATGAGGATACCAGCCGTCGCCCTCTGCACAAGAGCCCCATTCACCGACAAGGCAGGGTACCTGCAGTCGTTCCTGTGTCATTCTGTGCTGGTCGAATATCATTCCAACACGGGAGTTGCTGGCGTATTTGTAAGCAGGTGTATCAACCATCAGGTCGTATGCGTGTGGTGCAAAAACCTGCTGTGTTTCTCTTGCACCGTTTACGTTTACGGGGTCATTACAGCAAGGGATACCCATATTTGAAAAATAGTTGTTTTCCATAAACATAACGCCTTCGTCAGTAACCTCTCTGACAGCGGTTGCCATTTTGTTAAGGAAGGGTGTGTATTTTTCTTTATCAAATTTTTCAACAAGCTTATCGCAGGCTGTTGTGATTTGTCTGAGCACGGGACCTGCATACTGATCAAGTGCCTTTGGCTTTTCATCGCTGAAAAGTCCTTGCTTTGCAAGTTCAAAAAGGTTAACTCTGTTATCAACAAGGCTTGTTTTTACAAGGCTTGAAATAAGTGTTCTGAATATTTTGCCACCCTCTGTACCGGGGTGTGGCTCATTGAAAAAGTCATAGCCGAAAAGTGCAGGCTTATCTTTTGTTGCAGTAACAAGGTTTTTCCACATATCTGCAAAATAATCCTGAAGACCTTTTTTGTTGTACTTTGTGTTGGCCCAGAAGTTATCGAATGCTCTGAAGCAAGCGTTACCATAGAAGTAAGGCTCTGCCCATACTGCAAGAGGCTTACGAGGAGTGTATTTGTCAGTAAGTGTTGCCCAACGGGGAGCACCATCGCCATAGCAGTATGGTGAGTAAACGTCCTGATGGCAGTCAAGGTAAGCGTATATGCCGTATTCCTCGCACTTGTCAAGGAATTTGCATATGTCATCAATAAGCTTTTGGTTATATCTGCCGGGGGTGGGCTCCATAGCGCCCCATGTAAAGCCCAGGCGGATTATATCATAACCGCGGGCTCTGAATTCTTCAAAGGGGAATTTGTCAGGGTCGTAACCATAGCCGGGGTTGTCTTTTTCGAAACCGCGCTTGTCGCAAACATTCATACCGCTGAGAATACGCTCTCTGCCGTGTTCGTCCACAAATCGCATTCCTTCTACTCTGATTTTATCCAAAAATAATCACTCCTTTTACTTTGTCTTGACTGTTGCATTGATGGGCTCTGAATATGTATCCCAGAAGGAGCCTGCGATAACAGATACGGTGTACTCTGTAGCTGCCTTAAGGTCATCAAAATCTACGGAGAGTGTTTCGGGCATATTGTAGAAGTAATATTCACTCCATAATTTTTTCTGTTTGACAATCAAGCCGTTAGATGCTTCGCGTACAATGACCTTGTAGTCGTTTACATATTCTGTTTTTACCTTTGCCTGGGGGAATGTAATCTTGAAGCCGTTGGTGGTAATGTCTGTTACGCTAAGCTCTGCACCATCAAAGTAAGGCGCATCAGTTGTTTTGTAACGTGCGTCGGTGTATTTGAAGCTATCGGGATTCCAGGGCTCGTCAATCTCCCATACAAAGGGGAAGAAGTTATCTGTGAGAATATCGTAGGGATAAACGCGTACTCTGCCGTCCTTGTCGGCTTCAACAATAAGCATCTGCGCACAGTCCTGCTTGTTGGGAGGGCATGTGCCGTAGTACTTGTCAAACTCGTCAAGCTCAAAGTATGAAAGTGAGCCTGTGCCGAGGCATGTGAAGTGCCTTTGGTGGATTGAACGAGGGTCATTTATCGGTACGTGTGAGTGACCTGAAAAGTCAATAACCTGCGGGAAGTCCATAAGTGTGGGAATAAATGACTCATCTGCCCAGTAAATACTACCGGAAACAGTATCTGTAAGGTGGGGATGCTGGAAGAAGAATATTGGCTTTTTGGGGTCTGCCTCCCGTGCCTTTAACAGCTCTGAACGTGCAAACTCCACCTTGTCGGGCTCATATTCGCAGCCGTGGGATGAAGATACGGTGATGAAGTGGAAGCCGTTAATCTCAATATGACCGTCAACGGGTCTTTCAAATACTTTTTGGAAAAGCTCGTAAGCAGCCTCAACACCGTTGCCGTGGTATTCGTGGCTTGCCATATCAAGGGCGTAAACAGTTTCAGGCTTAAGGTTATCATCCATTGTGGCTTTAAATTTGCGCATTTGGGTTTCTGTACCTGAGTTTGCAAAGTCGCCGTTTGCAACAACGGCATCAAGCCTTTTGTATGTGGGGTGCTCTTCGCTTAATCTGTAAGCAATTTCAAGAGCCTTTTTCATACGCTCTTCTTCTATGCAATGGTCATCCTTGTAGTGCACATCGCTGACCGCAATAAATCTGAGAATAGGGTTAAAGTCTTTTTGTAACATAAAATTACCTCCGGTAGAACAAAATCATACATATTTATTCTATCATTCGGTTGTGTATAATTCAATTGTAAAATCAAACAATTAAATACATTATTTTATGTTAAAAAGTTTTATATTATTGTTTATTTTTTTATTTTATTATGATATACTAAATAAAAACCAAACAAAGGAGCAGTAAATATGCAGATTACTAAAGATACAATTATCGGCGATATTCTTGATGCCGCACCTCAGACAGCACCCTTCTTCCTTGAAATGGGTATGCATTGCCTGGGTTGTCCCGCATCACGTGGCGAAACTGTTGAAATGGCTTGCAGAGTTCACGGTGTGGATGCAGATGAACTTGTTGAAAAAATCAACAAAGCACTTGCTGAATAATGAATGTTAAGCTTACACCAAGGCTTTCTGCCGTCGCATCTCTGGTAAAGGGCGGCGGCATTATTGCTGATATAGGCACAGACCACGGCTATTTGCCGATTTACCTTGTTCAATCGGGAAGGGTTATTGGTGCCATTGCTGCCGATATAGGTAAAGAGCCGTTGAAGAATGCCGAAAAATCTGTCGAGTATTATGATCTCGGTCACAAAATATCTCTCCGACTTTCCGACGGTCTGCGAGAGTTCTCTTCAACCGATGCCCACGAGATTGTTTTTGCGGGTATGGGCGGTACTCTTATTGCAGAAAAATTGAGTGAAACTCCCTGGGTTAAGGACAGTAATATTCATTTTATTTTCCAACCACAGAGCAGGGCAGAGGATTTGCGCGAGTTTTTATATGCCAATGGTTTTGAAATCGGAAGTGAAACAGCAACTCACGAATCAAGGCGGGTGTATATTGCTTTTGATGCAGTATATACAGGCAAGGTGAAAAGATTTACACAGGCAGAGTGCTTTATAGGTAAACTGCCGCATACAGAGGATGCGCACAAGCACATTGCAGGTCAGCTTAAGCGCCTTGAAGAAAAATATAATGCCCTTGTTTCCTGCTCAAAAACAGAGGGCACGGATGAGCTTAAACAAACAATAACTGCTCTGAAGGAGTTTTTGAATGGTTGATATAATTACACAAGCTGTAGGTTTTTGCGGTGCGGGAATGAATTTTCTCAGCTTTCAGCAAAATAAACGTAGCAGAATAATAGGCTTTCAGATAGTGGCGGCGTTGTTGTTTATACTCCACTACATACTATTGGGGATTACAAACGGTGCCGATGCATACACAGGTGCCGCCCTTAATTTTATAGGTCTTACACGCTCAATTGTTTTTATTAATAATGATAAAAAGTGGGCGAAAAGTCCTGTATGGTTAGGTGTTTTTATAGCTGTATCTGCGATTGCAGGCATACTTACATGGGAAAGCTGGTATTCATTCTTACCGCCTCTTGCAATGATTCTTACAACAATCAGTTACTGGATGAAGAGTGAAACAAAAATCAGACTCATTACATTCCCGAGCTCACCCTGTTGGTTGATTTTTAACATTATTACAGGCTCTTTTGCAGGTATAGTAACCGAGTGCATTGTTATGAGCTCGCTTATAATTGCTATTTTGCGCTATGATGTATTTAAAAAAGATAGGGTGAAAAATAATGAAAATTAAAGAAATTTATAATTTCCTTGATTCAATAGCACCATTTAATACCTCTGCAGAATGGGATAACTGCGGGCTTAGTGTAGGCTCCTTGGATTTTGACGTAACCAAGATTATTGTTGCTTTGGATGTTACTGCAGATGTTATTGATGCGGCAGTTGATTCGGGTGCACAGTTGGTAATAACACATCATCCTCTTTTGTTCACTCCTGTTTCACATATTGAGGCGGACAGTCTTGTGTACAAGGCTGTGAAGTCAGGCTTGACGTTCATATCATCGCACACCTGCCTTGATAAAGCCGACGGGGGCGTTAATGATTGTCTTGCCCAAAAGGTAGGTATAACTGATTTGAGACAGTCACAGCTGGATGAGTTTTTGAAAATCGGCGAAATTGAGCCGTGCACACCCTGCGAGTTTGCGCTAAGAGTACAAAAAGCTTTAGGCGGAAGGGTTTCGTACACTGATAATCACACTATAATAAAAACCGTTGCGCTCTGTTCCGGCAGCGGCGGTGATTTGATTGATGTCGCACATCTTGAAGGTGCAGATGCTCTTCTGACAGGTGAAGCAAAGCACCACGAGCTTTTGCAGGCAGATTATCTGGGCACAGACCTGTTTGTGGCAGGACATTATGAAACGGAAGTAATTGTTTGTGAATATCTGCGCAAGGTATTGTCACAGGAGTTTTGTGATATTCAAGTTGTTTTATACACGGGTGACTGTCCTGTAAATTATATATGAGGTAAAAAAATGGCGTTAGACGGTATGTATTTAAGCTTCCTTGTAAAAGAGGTTAATGACCTTCTTGCAGGGGCGAAGGTAGATAAAATTCACCAACCAAGTAAAAATGAGTTGGTGTTTATAATGCGCACCAGGGTTGGTATGCATAAGCTGTATTTTACAGCAGATGCTAACAGCCCTCGTTTTGCCGTGGTTGACAAAACTCCGGAAAATCCGCAGACACCGCCTATGCTTTGTATGCTTTTCAGGAAAAGGCTTGTAGGTGCAACTCTTTTGAATGTTGAACAGTACGGTCTTGACAGAATTGCTTTTTTTAATTTTGATGCCACAAATGAGATTGGCGATAGAGTAAAGTTAACTCTTGCTGTTGAAATAATGGCTCAACACAGTAATGTTATACTGTTTGACGCTGATAACCGCATTGTTGATGCTCTCAGGCGCGTTGATGCAGAAAAAAGCTCGTACCGTCTTGTTTTACCGGGTGCACAGTACAAGCTGCCGCCTGCTCAGGAAAAGGCGGATTTGCGTATATCACCCCCTGAAACGGTATGTGATGCTGTCCTGAGTCAGGAAAACAGCAAGCTCTCCACAGCAATTATTAAAACGATTCAGGGTGTTTCTCCCTTGCTTTCAAGGGAATTGAGCTTCCGCGTGTGCGGCGATGATAAAGGTGTTTCGGAGTTGTCCACGGATGAGAAAATGAACCTTCTGTGTGAGCTCAGTGCGTTGAAGAGTATGCTTGATAACGGCTCAGCACAGCCTATGATGGTGCTGGATGAATCCGAAAAACCAATGGAATTTTCATTTATGCCGATTACACAGTACGGCAACGGACTCAAAACAATAAAAAAAGCTGATGTTTTTGAGCTTCTGGATGGTTTTTACAGTGAACGTGACAGGGTTTTGCGTACTCGCTCAAAGGGTGCAGAGCTGTTTAAAATGCTTGATAACGCTATTGAACGTACGGCACGTAAGCTCAACAACCAGCGAGAGGATTTGCGCCGTTGCGAGGATAGGGATGCTATTCGCATAAATGCAGAACTCATTACGGCGGCTCAGTACAGATTACAAAAAGGGTTGAGTGTGTACGAGGTTGAAAACTATTACGATGATAATAGTATGGTAAAAATAAATGTTGACCCTGCTCTGACACCGTCACAGAATGCGCAGAAGCTGTATAAGGATTACCATAAAGCCTGCACGGCAGAAAATATGCTTATAAAGCTTATTGACGAAGGTGAGCAGGATTTAAGCTACCTTGAATCTGTGCGTGATATGTTGACTCGTTCAACCCTGGAACGTGAGTTCGGTGAAATTAAAGATGAGTTGATTTCCCAGGGCTTTATCAAGCCTAAGAAAAGCGGTAAAAAGCAGATGAAAAAGCAAGCACTTCCGCCCCTGGAATTTAAAACAACCCAAGGACTTACGGTGCTTGTGGGCAGGAATAATATACAGAATGATAAACTGACCTTTAAAACAGGCAGACGGGGAGATGTGTGGCTCCATGCACAAAAATGTCCCGGTTCTCACGTGCTTTTGGTTGCAGACGGTAAAGAAGTGCCTGATGATGCCATAGTGGAGGCGGCAGAAATTGCCGCATATTACAGCTCTGCCAAGGAGGGCACGGTTGTAACAGTTGATTACACAGATGTCAAGAACATCAAAAAGCCTAACGGTGCCAAACCGGGCTTCGTGGTGTACTATACCTACTATTCCGTGAATGTGAAGCCGAAAGATTCAATGGATTAAAATGAGGAATTAGGAATGAGGAGTTAAGAATTTCGGAACGCTACGCGTTGATTATATTGTATTTACTATATTTAAATAACGCGAAGCTTTACCTCCCTTTCCCAAGGGAGAGGGACCATTCTTCAATAAAATAATTGCTTAAAGTGAGTATGTTCGGGTAATATACTTGCTTTTTCTTTTTAGTCCGGGCGGAATGGTGGTGGGTAGTTTTCTTACTCCTTACCTTCAGTTGAATAAAAGCGAAGCATAAAATAGCCAACGCAGTTCTAAAATTCCTAATGCCTCATTCCTAATTACTCATTCCTAATTACTCATTACTTGCAATTATAGCGAAGCTCTGCCCTCCTGCAGGCATGAAGGCAGGGAATACTGCAAATATTGAACAATTGTAATGCACAAAATAGGTAAGCAGTTTTTGTTGATTTTGATAATTAAATATTATTACAAATTATGGTAATATAAAGTGTAATATTATATTTGTATAATTTTAGGAGATGTTTTTATGAAGAAAGCATTAAAAAGAAGTCTATCATTACTTCTTGCAATCACAATCATCATGGGCTCTGCATATGTAGGGCTTAGTGAGGTTGATTTTAGCGGGCTTTTTGCGGTCAGAGCAAAGGCGGAAGATTCGGCTGAAGTTCCTGACGGCTATAT
>JAZULH010000091.1:0-14459 GCA_045602985.1 Acutalibacteraceae bacterium
GTTGGTTGAATGAAGACGCATAACAGGGCTGAAAACGCCAAGCTGCAGCCAACGGAGGTAAAGCTCATCATCCTTTTTACCCATACAGTGTCCGCCGATATCGTGGCTCCACCAGGGATACGCCACATTAGATGCAGTTGCGGTAAAGCCAGGCTGGAATTTAAGGCTTGCCCAGGTCTGGGTGGTGTCACCGCTGAAGCCCAAAGGATATCTCTGACTGCCCGCACCGCAGAATCGGGAAAGAATAAGGGGTCTGTGATTATCCTTAGCATTATCAAGGAAATGATAATGGTTGAGAGCCCATAACGGGTCAAGACCCGGCACATTGGTACGAGTACCCTGCTGCCAATCAATCCACCAGAAGTCAACACCCATTTTTTCAAAGGGATGATGAAGAATCTCAAAGTAATTTTTTGTAAACTTTTTATCAGTAATATCAAACTTGACAGGCTTTTTCTGAGCAGGGTCCTGACCCATAGCCTTACACATATCCTCGTACTGGTCCTCAAACCAACGCACACCCATTGAGGGATGAATGTTAAAGGTTACCTTGTAGCCATCATCCTTAAGCTTTTTGAGGAAGCCCTGAGGGTCAGGGAACAAATCCGTGTTAAATGAATATCCGGTCCAGCCTGTTGACCAGACATCATAAACATACTCCATAAAGTTCTTGTGGGGAAGAACCTTGTGGCTGTCCTTTCCGAATTTGCTTTTGATGTCAACCCAATGCCAGTCCATATCAACTGTTGCAACAGTTACGGGGATTTCCTCCTCCTTGAATCTGTCCATAAGGTCAAGATATTCACTCTGTGTATATGCTTTATAGCGACTCCACCAGTTGGAAAGAGCAAACCTGGGTATAAGAGGCACCGTTCCCGTAAGCTTGTAAAGGTCTGTTGTGGCACCTATATAATCGTAGCCGTATGCAAAATAGTATTTATCTGTCTCCTTATGCTTTCTGGGAAGAATAGCTCCATCCTCCTTGAGAACGAGAGTATCACTGTCATCAAGGATTGCAACACCATTTTTCGAGCACACACCGTCACCAAGGGTAATTACACCTGCAGTAATGTCAAGTGTACGGCAGGTCCCCTTAAGGTTGCCTGCGGTGTAGTTTGTAACCACTCTGCCATCGCGGAGCTTAATGCGGAGCATCTTATTCGCCTTGAATGAGTACAGAAAATTTGCCTTTGTTGTTTTGATTTCAATAGTTTCCCGTGATTCATTAACCTTGAATTCAGGCTCACCGAAATCGCGGAACCATACACTCTGGGTAGGCTCATCACAGAACTTACCCTTACTCTGAACCTCAACCCTCAGAAGGCAAGGCGTTATTACCGTAAAGCGCACATTTCTGCGCACAACTGTATGACTTTCACGGGCAACGGGAGAGCAGGATATTTTAAACCTGTCAAAAAAATTCTCCATAATGTTCTCCTTTAGATTTATTTTATTGGCTGATTACCTACATTATATAATACATCTTTAGCCATTTAAAGTCAACTTACCCGAATGTTGAATTATTACCAAAACGGAGCCTTGTTTTTCTACATTTTAAAGCCTGCTTTCCGTTGACAAAGGCTGTGCTATTTGATAAAATTAATGTTTGTGAAAGGGTGATAAGTATGGTATTCCAAAGAAAGCTCGGCTTTGACAATGATATGTACATTGAAAAGCAGTCAGAGCAAATCCTTAAGCGCGTAGAAGAATTCGGAGGTCGCCTTTACCTCGAATTGGGCGGCAAGCTCTTTGATGACTTCCACGCCTCACGCGTGTTGCCCGGTTTTAAGCCTGACAGTAAACTGCAGATGCTTTTAAACCTCAAGGACCACGCCGAGGTAATTATTGTTATATCGGCAGGCGATATTGAAAGCAACAAAATACGCCGTGACCTGGGCATATCATACCACAGCGAAATACTCCGCCTTATGGATGCTTTTACAAGTGCAGGTCTTTTTGTAGGAAGTGTTGTTATTACACAGTATGACGGACAACCCTCTGCACTTAAGTTTAAGGAAAAGCTTGAAAACCTGGGTGTTAAAGTGTTTATGCACTACACCATAGAGGGTTATCCTTACAATGTGAAAAAAATTGTAAGCGACGAGGGCTTCGGTAAAAATGAGTATATCGAAACCTCTCGACCGCTTGTTATAATGACTGCACCCGGTCCCGGCAGCGGCAAAATGTCCACCTGTCTTTCACAGCTTTACCACGACAACCTAAGGGGTATTAAAGCGGGCTATGCAAAATTTGAAACATTCCCTATATGGAACCTGCCCCTCAAGCACCCTGTTAACCTTGCGTACGAGGCGGCAACAGCCGACCTTAACGATGTTAATATGATTGACCCCTACCACCTGGAGGCTTACGGTAAAACCACCGTAAACTACAACCGCGATGTTGAGGCTTTCCCTGTGCTTAACGCAATGTTTGAAAAAATCGAGGGAACAAGCCCTTACAAATCACCCACGGATATGGGCGTTAATATGGCAGGCTACTGCATTATTGATGACGAAATCTGCTGTAAAGCCTCCCACGAGGAAATCATACGCCGTTATTTTAACACCCTGTGTGATAAAAAGATGGGACAGAACAACGACAAAGCCATTGCCAAAATCGAAAGTCTTATGAACCAGGCAGGCATTACTGTCGATACAGTAAGACCTATTGTAAAGGCCGCACTTGTCCGCAGCGAGGAAACAGGCAACAGACCTGCTGTTGCACTTGAATTACCCAATGGTGAAATAGTTACGGGAAAAACAAGTGACCTTTTAGGTTCAGCCTCAGCCGTACTTCTTAATGCACTTAAGGTTGTTGCAGGCATTGATGATGAGGAGCTGCTTATAAAACGCGAAATCATTGAACCTATACAGTCGCTCAAAACAAGTATTCTGGGCAATCACAATCCCAGACTTCACACAGACGAGGTTCTTATTGCCCTTACTATGAGTGCTGTTACAAGCGAAAAAGCCAAAAAAGCCTTTGACGCACTCAAGGAGCTAAAGGGCAGCGAGGCTCACGCCACAGTTATACTTTCACAGGTTGACCGTGATACCTTCAGAAAGCTTGGTATAAACCTGACCTGTGAACCCCACCACGAAAGCAAAAAGCTTTATCACAAATAAACAGTTAAAAGGTGTAATTTTCAGGATTACACCTTTTCTTTTTTTAAAAAGAATGGTATAATTACCACCGTCAGTCTATGGAAACAGGTGGAAATCCTGTACGAGCCCGTCGCCGTGAAATGCACAGGGTATTTTTCTACGGTTCACCGCAAAACCGGACAAGCCATTGCAGTAATGTGAGAAGGCGAAAAATACGCATTGAGTCGAAATACTTGGCTGATAAAACCGTTATTATACAGCGAGCGCCTGTTAAGTTTTACTTGATAACGGAAATATATTTTCAAGGAGAAATTTTATGAGAAAAACAAACTTCAAAAAAATTTTGATTTGCGTTCTTTCATTTGTGCTTATTGCGGTTATGGCACTTGTAATGTTCGGATGCAGCAAGGATGAGCAGGCTGATGCACCTGAAACAACTGCACAGCTTGTCAACAAGGAAGTCATTGGTGAGGGTGCAACAGTTTTTGATTTCGGTGTTACCGATGCAGACGGCACATCCAAGCTCTATGAGGTTCATACGGATAAAACTCTGGTGGGCGATGCCCTGCTGGAGCTGGAACTCATTGATGGTGAAGATGGTCAGTATGGTCTGTATGTTAAAACTGTTGACGGCAAAACATACGATTATGACAAGGACGGCAAATACTGGGCATTTTACGAAAATGGTGTTTATGCTACAGCAGGCGTTGATGCAACAACAATAACTCCCGGTGCAAGCTATGAGTTCAAAGCAGAGCAATAAACCCTCCGTCAAGGAAATCGCCGTTTTTGGTATGCTGGGTGCATTGATGTATGCCTCAAAAGTTATTATGGAGGTACTCCCAAACATTCACCTGCTGGGTACTTTTATAGTAGCAATGACTCTGGTTTACAGAAAAAAAGCACTGTATCCCATATATATTTTCGTCTTATTGACAGGACTTCTCAACGGATTTGGCACCTGGTGGATACCCTACCTGTACATATGGGCAATTTTATGGGCAGTTACCATGCTGTTACCCAAAAGCCTTGCAGGGAAAAAAGCCGTTGTTATATACTGCATTGTCTGTTCAATGCACGGTTTTTTATACGGCACACTTTATGCACCCTTTCAGGCAATTATGTACAACCTGAATTTGGAAGGTACAGTAGCCTGGATAGTTGCAGGACTGCCATACGATGCAATACACGGTGTAAGTAACCTGTTTTGCGGTCTGTTAATTGTCCCTCTGGCAGAGCTTTTGACAAAAGCAGAAAAACTCGTGAAAAAATCATAAAACAAACCCACATTGATTCAACACAAGAACCAATGTGGGTATTTTTTGACTATATCAAGCATCACGGAATCTGCGCCAATGGAAAAGATATTGTTGTGCTATGCCCTGTGTTCCCGACATACATTCGGGTAAGCCTTGGGGATAAAGCTCTTCAACAATACGATTGACCCACACATCCCGTGGGAAAGCCTCCACCCTGCCGAAGCCGTACAGGAGAGAGCATTGAGCAACCTTTTCCCCTACACCTTTGATTTTAAGAAGCTCTGCCTTTGCAGAATCAAAGGGCATGGTTTTTACACTCTCAATATCAACCTGACCTGAGGAAATTTTCTGTGCCGCATCAATTATATACTTTGCCCTGAAGCCTGCCCTGATTGGCGCCAGATCCTCAACAGTAAGCCCCGCAACAGCCTGAACCTTCGGGAATGTATAGCCGCCGTTTATTGGCTCACCAAATTCCTGACAAAAACGCTTTATTATACCTTTTATTCTGGGAATATTGTTATTGGCAGATATTATAAAGGAGCATATTGCCTCCCACTCATCCTGTTTTAAAATACGTATGCCGGGAAAAGATTCACAAGCGGTCAACAGACTGCGGTCATCATAGCCTGCTATAATTGCGTTATAATCACGCTCAAGGTCAAAATAAATTTTCCATACAGAGTTGTACTCCTCCTCGGTTGTGTCAAAAAAGGTAATACTGTCCTCTTCCTGCAGTATTTTCAAAAACCTGCCCATTGCCACACCCTGCCAGGTACCGTCCTCTGCCTGTTCCCAACGAAAAGCCTGTCCGCAATCAAGGCATAATCCAACATCGAAGCACTCTGCTTTTTGCAAAACGATATTTCCGTCTTTTGAAATAATATTCATTTTTATCACCAGAATAACTATATACTTTTTAGTCTGATTAGTAAAGATTTTTTGTCAACCTATTTAAGGAAATTTTAACTTTTTCTACTTTTTCAACAGTATTTTTCTGTGTTTTTTAGTAAGTTTATATTTGTACATTTTTGCCAACGAACATTTATTTTTTACCCCAAAAAACAGTTTCCATTTTGTATAATATCAAAAACTTTTTAACAAATCGTATATTTTGACACTCGATAAAATTTTGTCAAAAACTATATAGAAAATGTCGAAAACCTATTGTTATAGCCTGTTTAGAGGCGTAGTTGTAAACATTTTGAACATAGTTTTGAACATTTTCACCCGAAAAGTTTATTATACTTTTTGTATAATTTTCAAGATGTCAAAATTGACAATATCCCCACAAATCCATAATTCCAAAAAGAGAATTGAATTCAAATTTTCTTGTTTTTGCCCGTATAAAGTGCCGTCGCCAACACACCATATATAAAAAAGGACAGGAGAAGAAAAAATGATAAAAGGTGTAAACAAACAGGTACTTGAAATAAACGAAACGCAAAACACTTTTTTTGAAAAAGCCATATTTTTTG
This sequence comes from Acutalibacteraceae bacterium, assembly GCA_045602985.1. Lineage (GTDB taxonomy): Bacteria > Bacillota > Clostridia > Oscillospirales > Acutalibacteraceae > DTU089. The sequence goes on from JAZULH010000091.1 coordinate 5,842, forward strand.
TTAAACCGGAATACAGCGGAATGTCCGAAGGCAGACTGAGAGAAAAAGCCTGCAAGGAAATGGATGGTATTTGCCGTCTGCCCCAATTAAAGCAATCGTGCAGGAGCACCGCAACACGTTTTTTTATACTTGGCGGATGCTTTCTTGGAGGTGTAATTACAGGAATCCTGTTTTGCTCATTGCTTTAAAAACTAAAATATGCTAAACTTAACCCGTAAATCATTTTCGGGAGTTAAGTATGAGATATCGTTATATTTTTTGGGACTTTAACGGCACCGTCATTGATGACGTCAACAATGCCCTGGGTTGTGTAAATGATCTTTTGAAAAGAAAAAACAGAAAGCCTATAACTCTGCAGGAGTACTACAATTATATTGAGACTCCCATTATAGGCTTTTATTATCATATACTGCCCCCCGAGGAAATTGATTTTGACGAAATATCCCGCGACTATCACACAGACTACAACAGAAGAATGTGTGATACACACCTTGCTGAGGGTGCATATGATTTGTTAAAGGAGCTACATCAGCAAGGTATACATCAGTACATAATTACCGCAAACCATATTGACGAAACAACACAGCTTGCCCGAAGATTTGGAATTTACGATTTTCTTGACGGTATTTTAGGGGCAGATAACACCCTTGCAGACAGCAAAACACAAAGAGCAAAAAACCTGTTCCATAAGCTTAAAATACACCCTAACCAGGCTCTGTTTGTGGGCGACACCCTACACGATCTGGAAACTGCCAATGCATTGGGCATTGATTGTGTGCTTGTTGAATACGGGCACCAGGGGAAAAAGCTTTTGCAGGAAAACGGTGCGTATACAGTCCCCTCATTAAAGGATGTACGGGACATAATATCCGACAAAAGGAGGGTCGATTTTCACACACACTCCACCTGTTCGGACGGAACCATGACACCTGCTCAGCTGGTACAGTATGCCACAGAAAAAGGCTTGAGCGCATTTGCTCTGACAGACCACGACAGCGTTGACGGCATAAAAGAGGCTATGGAGTGTGCAGAAAAAATCGACATAGAATTCGTACCCGGAATCGAATTTTCTGCCGCAGATGATACAGAAATGCACATTATAGGTCTTTTCATTGACCCGGACAACGAAACTCTCCTCGGAACCATAAAAAAACTCAAGGACAGCCGAAAAAGGCGTATGGAGGATATTTGCAGTAAGCTGCGCGGACTCGGCTTTCATATTACTCACGAGGAAGCTCTCCGGCTTGCAGGCGGAGCATTTGTAGGCAGGGCACACATCGCAAAGCTTATGGTTCAAAAAGGCTACTGTAGTACCGTAAAAGAGTGCTTTGATAAATATATAGGTCTTAACAAGCCTGCATACTCAGAGAAAAACGAGCTTACCGCAACAGAGGCTGTAAAATCCATTAAAGCCGCCGGCGGTCTTGCCTTTTGGGCGCACCTTAACCAAACAGGCTACTCCCTCAGCCAAATTGAAAAACGCCTCATCGAACTGAAGTCAGCAGGTCTTACAGGTATTGAGGGCTATTACCCCGAATATACTCCCGAGCAGACTGCAGCATACAGAGCGCTGGCAACCAAACACGCTTTGGTCTTTGAGGGCGGTTCGGATTTCCACGGAAGTATGAAGCCCCACATTGAAATAGGTGAAGGTACGGGAGATTTACATATACCCTATTTTGTGTACCAACATCTGAAAGAGCTTGCACACAAGGATTAAAAACCAAATTACAGTCAAAAATAAATCCGTAAAGCGTATGCTTTGCGGATTTTTTCCTTTAAAGGTGATGCTATATGAATACTTTTGTGAAAATAAAAGCCAAGGAGCTGTTATACCATAATACATTACGGCTTTTCACAATCAGTATCATTAGTCTGATTTTACGATGCTGTATATGGGCGTCATCCCTGCTACTACCCTACGTTACCGTAAATTCACCTGTATTCAGTTTTTTGGAGAAGGAATGGAATACAATTGGCGCATACACAATTACTGTAATATGCTGTCTTTTATGGGCGTTTTTCACCCTGTGCTTTACAAGTGCCGTGCGCTTGGGAGAGCAATGGATTTATCTGCAACGTGTTAACGGAGTGAAAGCACGATTACGATTTTTATTTAAATTTTTATCGCCCAAAAAATCAATACGTGCAGTAATTCTGTATTGCAGACTTGTTATTTTAAAGCTATGGTGGACAATTTATTTTTCCGCCCCTGCTCTTGTATGCTTTTTGTGCTCATATTACCTGAGCAATAACACAAATATCAATACGGTTGTTGTGCTTATACCTGCCATAGGCGGTGCAGTTTTATCTGCTGTCGGTCTTGTAATGCTTAAAGCAACCTTTGCCCGTTATTGTGTCGCACCTGTTTTTTTGAGCACCCACCCCGACACCTCTGCAGCAGATGCTTTACACTACAGCACCCAAGCGGCGGATCCGTATATGTACGACTACATTTTACTCAGGTTTTCCCTTACCGGATGGCTGGCAGGGAGCATTCTCCCACCGCTACTTATATATTCGGTGCCATATCTGAAAATGTGCAATACTGTGTTTGTGGCGGAAGAGATTTACTCCAAGCCCGAAACACAATTAACCTACGCTGTCAATTTTTTAAGCACCGCCAAGCATATACACAAGTGCGGCTAGCAAAAGCTCATCTGCACCCTCTTCGGAAAGCAGCAAAATCAGTGACAGCAGCAATGCTTTGTCGGAGTCTATTTCCACATCGCCATTACCAAGCCCCAATCTGAATGGCGGGGAATTATCATCTTTTTCAGTTTTTTTGCCTGAATTATTCAAAAACCCACCGGGCATAGGTATATGTCTGGGGCGGTCTGCGCTCTCCTTCGGCGGTGACTTTGTTTGAGTTTCTTCAAGTCCTGCCGTTGTGCGGGCGCGTTTTTGCATATCCTCCACTCTCTTTATGGCATCATCCTGCATCTGCATAAGCTCGTGATATGTGTAATCTGCCATTTACATCAGCCCCCTTTCCCTCAGAAGGGGCAAAAGTGACATTAGCCTGACAAGCTTTAATGCCTCGTCAGCGCGTTGCTGTCTGCCCTGTGACAACAGGGGCTTTAAAGCATTGATAAAATCAAGCCTCTGGTCAGGTTTATTAATTTCCTGCAATACAGGAAGTATTGCCGAAAGCTGTGACAAATCCGGCAACCCCAGGTCCTGAAGAGCATCAAACCCCGGCGGTGACTTTGGTGGCGGACTCGCTGACTCTTTCTTCTCAGAATTCCCCAAAAACTCCGAAGCAAGCTTTTGAATATTTTCCATATCCGAGGGTGAAAGGGAGCTAAGAATCGACCCTAAATCAAAATCAGCCATTCCCCTTCCCTCCAAAGAACTTGTTGAAAAGACTTTTCGCCGCGTCGCTGTTGAGTAACGCCTTTGTTTTTTCCTCATCAGAAAGCAGCTCCTTAACCGCCTTCGCCTGAGAATCCGACAGATTTTTATTAATAAACTCGTTTACGTCCTGCTTTGTTGCGGTATCGTTCCCTCTTGCTTTACTGAGAAGCTCATCAAGATTTAGTTTGCCTTTTTCGTTATTATACATTGAAATCACCAATCCCAAATTATATAATGTCCTTATAATATATTTTAAATTGGCGGTGAATATGAATGAGGTTATTGGTAGTTTCAGACTCCCACGGCAGCAGATTTGATTTTTTTGACGCTGTAGAAAGAGAGCCAACCGCGGAGTACATATATTTTTTAGGTGACGGCTACAGGGAATACGAGGAGGTTGTCTGTGCCTATGACGGCAAAAAGGCTTGTATCGGCGTTGGAGGAAACTGTGATTTCGGTTGTACACTTCCTGCACGGGATATACGCACAATTGACGGACAAAAAATCTATGCTACTCACGGCTATGTTGAAAGAGTGAAGTACGGTATATATGACCTTGAATATGCCGCCCGACAGGAAAAGTGCAGCCTTGTTTTATTCGGTCACACTCACGAAAAACTGAACACATACCGCGACGGAGTATATTTTTTTAACCCCGGTAGTCTGCGTGACGGCTTTTACGGTGTTGTTGATATTACGGAAAAGGGTATTATATGTATCCACAAAAACCTTAATACTTATTGACATAAAATAAAAAATTTCTTATAATTTTACTATTATTAAAGAAAGTAGTGATACTATGGATTTCAAAACAGACATCGGGCTGTATCTCATAGCCGGTGCAGTTATCCTCTTTGTTCTGGGTCAGTCAGTTTTCTTCCTTGTCAAGGCATACAAGCAAGGTAAGGTTCTTGGTCTGGACAAATCAAAGCTTCGCAATGCTATAACATCAAGTGCACTTTTCACCGTACCCTCAGCACTTTCAATCTTAGCAACAATTATTGCGCTTGCTCCTGCTCTCGGTCTTGTTATTCCCTGGGTACGTCTCTCTGTTATCGGTAACCTTATGTACGAAACCACCGCTGCAGAAGCCGCAATGGAAGCATTCGGTCACCAGGGCAGTATTGCAGTACCTGTTACCGACAAAACCGTTTACGCAGGCGTTGCCTGGGTTATGACTCTCGGCATATGCTTCTCACTTGTGATTCTTCCGTTCCTTGCAAAGCCATTGCATAAAAAGTTTTTATCTGCAGGCAGCAAAAAGGAAGTATCCAAAGAGGAAACAACCGAAAAAGCTCCCGAGGAAGGCAAAAAGAAAAAGCGCAGTCTTAACGGCTTTATCAACGACCACGCTACACCTGCCATTTTCATCGGTCTTATCGGTGCGTTTATTGCACGTGCAATTATTGGTGGCGGTAAGCCTGAAACTTTCGGCGACGGTGCAGGCGTGCTTTCAATAATCACTCTTGTTGTTGCAGTTGTTGCTTCAATTCTGCTTGAAATACTTGCAAAGAAGCTCAAGCTCACATGGTTGGAGCCTTTCGTTATGCCAATCGGTATGATACTTGCAATGGTTGCCGCAATTGTTTTCTTCAATATTCTTCCCGAAGATATTGCAATGCTTGAATGGAGGGGTTAAAAATGGCTAAAAATACTAATAAATCATATTTTGACCGTGTTCATTCATGGGGCAGAATTTCAACCTTAACTGCACTTTGTGTGCTTCTTATGTTTCCCATGGCTGTCTGCCTTTACCTTGGCGTATTTCCTCCTATAGAGGGCGTGCTCAAAGGTCTTCTCAAGCTCATTCCCACATACTGGACAGTTGCAGTGGTTGAGGTTCTTGTTTACACACCCATGCTTGGTGCAGGCGGTACATACCTTTCCTTCGTTACAGGTAACATTGCAAACCTCAAGCTCCCCTGTGCCATCAGCGCAATGGAGGGTGCCGATGTAAAAGCAAACTCCGAAGAGGGCGAGGTTATTTCAACAATCGCAATCGCAACATCATCTATTGTAACAACTGCAGTTCTTGCAATCGGTATTATTGCATTTGCACCCTTCCTTCAGTCATTTACTGACAGTCCTCTTCTTAAGCCTGCTTTTGCACAGGTTCTTCCCGCACTTTTCGGTGCTTTGGGTGCAGGCTATTTCATAAAGCATTGGAGAATCTCCTTCTTCCCCATTCTTGTTATGATTCTTGTACTTGTTTTTGTTCCCTCTCTCGGCGCAAGCACACTCCTGTTTGTAGGTATTGTGGCTTCTGTCGGCGGTGCACTCTTTATGTACAACAAGGGTATGCTTGACAAAAAATCATAATTTTTTTCGCAAAAAACGGTTGGTTCGTTTTAAACGAGCCAACCGTATTTTTTATATTCAATTTTATCTGTTAATGTACTTTTCCGCTTTAAGAATTATAGTCTGGGTTTTGGCATCAAGTATTTTACCGTTCATTACCATATCCACTGCTTCAGCCAAGGGGATTTTCACCGCATTAACAAATTCATCCTCATCAAGGTGCTGTTCACCCTGTGACAGGTCTGTGGCTATATACATATAAATAATCTCATCAATAAGTGCAGGGCTTGTATACAACGCACCCAAAGGCTCAATTCTGCCTGCGGTAATACCTGTTTCCTCCGACAATTCCCTGAGTGCCGCCTCCATAGGGTCCTCGCCTTTTTCAAGCTTGCCTGCAGGCACTTCAAGAGTAACTCTATCAAGAGCATACCTGAATTGGTTCACAAAAATAATCTGACCGTCATCTGTGACAGGAATTACGCAAACCGCACCGGGATGGCGGATAACCTCGCGCACACCCTTGTTGCCGTTAGGGAGGAGTATCTCATCCCTGAACAGATGTATTGCCACACCATCAAAAATTTCTTGTGAGGATAATTTCTTTTCTTCAAGTTCCATTATAACAACTCCTTACATATTCAGATTATAACTCTCATTTTTAACAATTGCAAGTTTTATCAGTATGTAGTATAATCACAAAGGTGATTATTATGTTTATCTATATCATTCGGCACGGAGAAACATTCGGCAACGTAAACGGCGACGGCTTTGCCGAAACGGATCTTACACCCAACGGAATGAAGCAAATCGCCTTTCTGGGCAAGCGTTTTCACAAAGAGCCTATTGACAGAATCTATACAAGTCCTTTAAAGCGTGCTTTAAAAACTGCTAACGCCATAAAAAGCTTTCATCCTGAAACACCTTTTGTTGTAGATTCACTTCTCCTTGAAAAAGGTACAGACCCCCACTATGCAGGCCTGCCAAAAGAAGAAATCGAAGCCCTTTGCCCCTATGCGGAAATACTTCCCGCTGTCCCTTTAGGAGAAGAGGATGACCTTAAAGCCTATGAGCGCGCAGTAAAATTCATTGAAAAGGTTAAAGCTGAAAATGATTTTGACTCCACAATAGCGGTCGTTGCCCACGGTACCTTTAACAGCTACCTTGTATCCGCAGCAATCGGTTTCCCTTTTAAGGAGAATTTTAATTTTTCACACCTTAACACAGGTGTTACACTTGTGAACTACCTTTACGAAGGCGGTGCGCTAAAAACCAAGCTTAAATACCTGAACGATACCTCTCATTTATAAAAATCGGTTTGACGGAGTTATCCGTCAACCCAATTACTTTATTTCCAATAATCAACCATATCTTCGGGAATCCCTATATTCTTAGCCTTAAACACAGGATTTTTGCCTGCTTTTTTCTGGCTGTCGTAGTCTTTAAGAGCATTTATTGCGTACTTACTGAGTATAAGAATTACCGGCATATTTATAATGGTCATACCGCCCATTGTAATATCGGCAACACTCCACAGAAGATCCGCGCTTAATCCTGCTCCGATAAAAATAAGCAACGAGGCTATAAGACGATAAATTGTCATAAATTTTTTGCTTGGAATTTTGCCACATATAAAAATGAGCGTCATATCAACATAATAAAGATTACCCAACAAAGTGGTAAAAGAAAACAGAATCATTGCAATAGTGATGAACACAGGACCAATAGTGCCGATATTCTGTGTGAGTGCCGCCTGTACATAAGGTGCACCCGAAAGTTCTGCCACGGGTTCAACATTTGAACACATACACATAAAAGCAGATGCCGTACACACAAGCAGGGTATCAATAAAAACAGAAAGAACCTGCACAAGACCCTGTTTTACGGGATGGTCAACAACGGCAGAGGCTGAAGCATTTGGCGCAGAGCCTACGCCCGCCTCGTTGCTGAAAAGACCTCTTTTTATACCGAACATAACACAGGAGCCTGTAAATCCACCAAAGATTGCTTTAAAATCAAATGCCTGTTCAAAGATTGTTCTGAAAACATCGGGTAACATTTTGAAGTTCATAACAACTATAACAAGAGCCACAAGTATGTATGCTACACCCATAAAAGGAACAAGGGCGGAGGTTACCTTAATAACACGTTTACCGCCGCCTATAAGGCAATAACCGCATATTACCGCCAGAATAAAACCGATAACCCAGGGAGAAATATTGGGGTTGTAAAATGAATATGCAGAAAAGGTTGACTGAAGGTTAAAGGATGCCAGCATATTGAAGCCCACACCGTAAGTCAGAACAAGAAAAACAGAAAACACTATAGCAAGGGGCTTGTTTTTAAGGACTGCAAGAATATAATAAGCAGGACCTCCCGAACAGGTTCCGTCGCTGTTTTTCTTTTTAAAAATCTGTGCAAGGGTGCTCTCAATAAAGGCAGAGGCACTGCCTATAACAGCAATCAACCACATCCAGAAAACCGAGCCGAAGCCCCCAAGACACAATGCAGTTGAAACACCGATAATGTTACCTGTACCTACACGTGATGCCGTGGACACCATCAGCGCCTGGAAGGAGGACACACTCTTACCGTCGGTAGGCTTTTGTGTTACGCTTTTAATCTGGTCCTTGAAAAGTCTGAACTGAACAAACCTTGTTCTGAATGTAAAAAACAGACCACCAATAACAAGTATAATAATTAAAACATAGGTATAAAGAGCGTTGCTCAATCCTGAAATAAATTCTTCAATAAAAGCCATAAATACCTCTCTTATCCATAAAAATCTCCTACAAAATTATACCTTGCACATAAAGAATAAACAAGGCTTTTGAAAAAATTGTTGACTTAAATAAAATTTTAATGTAAAATAGCCTTCGGTAAAATGGGCAGTCGCGGATATGATTTATCATAGACGAGGAAAGTCCGGGCATCACACGGCAGGGTAACTGCTAACGGCAGCC
>JAZULH010000092.1:0-40555 GCA_045602985.1 Acutalibacteraceae bacterium
ATAGCAAATAATTAAACGAATCCCCTTGGAGCAATCCAAGGGGATTTTTATCTTTATTGAAAAACTCAAATTTAAATGCTATAATATGTTCAAAGTATAATATGTTCAGAGGTGAGCTGAATGTGGAAACATCGAGTTAAGTCGGATAAGTTTTTTATTGAAATAACTGGTGGTAGCGTAAAAATAATGGATAGCCGCACAAATAGCTTGATAAAAATTTTTAAAGGCTACACATATTTATATACTGGAGATATACGTCCTGACGAAACTGAGTTTTTTGCCTTGGAAAATGGAAAACACTTTTATGTTTATTCTTTAAAGAGTTTTGAGATGATAAAAAGAGTGACACTTCCAAAGACTTATGAATCTATAGATGTTAATGGGTTTTATTCTGATAATGGCAAAGTATTGAATATTCCGGTGCAAAGGTATGTCTATGACGATAAAGAGGCACACAAAGGCAATTACGAACACATTCTTTGTAAATATGAAACCGATAACTATACATTAATTGGCAAAACAAATATAGAAGACCATAAAATATATCGCTGGAAGTACGTAGTAAAAGATAATGTATGGTATAGTTGTGCACTAAACAAAGAAATGTTTTTATGAAAGCAATAAAAAATGTTTTCTAATTCAAAAATTCCCCACTTTGCTAACCGCCCCACAGGAAGCTTGAAGGACTAATTTCTAATAAAACAATAAAATCTGTTACTCGCGAGGGTAACAGATTTTTTGTTTTGCGATATAAATCCCTGTTAATATACCTTCGTGCATTTTGTTCGCAGGGTTATTTTTATTGCAAAGCAGAAAAGAAAATGTTATAATGAACAATATGCAGAAATCTATTCTTTATGAAAAAAGAGGATGTTTATGAGGATTTTAAGTTTATTTCTTGCAGTATTATTAGCAGCCCCCTGTATGCTTATACCGGTTTCTGCGGCAGATGATGTCGAAAGCGGTATTTCTGTGGCGTCAGACGGTACAATAACAGCTACCTCCGATGACGGGGTTCAGTATGTTGTTTTTATGGTTACAAATATACATTACAATTACCTTGAGGATTATGTTTCGGAAATGGTTGCTCTTCATGGCGAAATAGATTCCTCTTCAGACAGAATGTATGCATTTGGTGTTGTAGGACCTATGTGCATTACCCAGTCTATTGAGCAGATGAACGAAGAGGTCAATACTGTTTTTGCCCTTGCAGAAAAATATAATGTGCCTGTATTTTTCCAAATGGACGACTGCACAAACTATGCTATCAATTTCGGAGACGGTGCGACTATAGATGAAGCAGGTAATAAATTTTATAACGACCCCGAAATGTGCGAATGGATTGCTTTCCCCGAAGAGGGTGAGGAATGGGGCGGTCAGAAATACGGTATGCTCCCCAGATGGCATTGCAACTGGAGCGGTACTCCCTTTGCTACCGCAGGCGGATTCCCTTGCTTTAACTCCCCGAAATACCTTGCCTGGTATGAAAAGCAGGTAACAGAAGGCTTCATAGAGCCTTTGGTTCAAAATTATGAAAGACTTAAAAAAGAGGGTAAATCATATCTCCTTGCAGGTATCAATACCGGTTGGGAAACACAGATACCCGATTATACCGATAAAACCTACGCTTCTCTTGAAGAATTTGAAAAAGCGCAATACGGTATGCATGCGCTACATAATTTAGGCTATGATGCAGAATCTATTTTTGATGAAGCAGTAAGCCGTATGCTCAGTGAAACAGAGGTTATAAGAGAACTTCTTTATGAGGTTATTGCAGATTATATCGAGTTTACTTGCAAGATGTTTTATGATGCAGGTATAGAAAAAAGCAAAATATTCTCACACATAGTGTCAGTTTCATCTTACTTCGGTGGTTGCTCAACAGAGTATCCGCCAACAGATGTGTGTATTAATGATTATTGTACTCCCGGCTGGACAATGAGCCCCAAAACCTGTCAGTATAATCTGGCACAGTTGGAAAAAGAGCTTGGTGTAAACGGCAGAAATGAATATGTTAATGCAGAGGGCTACGCCCATTATGATGATGTTGCAACCTGCACAGCATATTTTGAAGAAAGCCTTTGCGGTAATGCGAAGCTTATAACTGTTTTCGGTTATGACCAGGCAACAGGTACCTACGGCTATCAAAAAAGTCCGGATTTCTATTTCGTTAAGGTTGTAAAATCCTGGCTTGCACGTGAAATAGGTCCTGATTATACCTGGGCAAATCGCCCCAGTCTTGTTGCAAAGGTTAACACCTGCAAGACCTGCGGAGGTACATTATCAAACGGCTTCTGCCTTACAGACAACAGCCATTATGATGTTCCGTTCAAGGATGACAGCGGTTTTTATGAAATAGAAAACGCAGGTAATCTTTACTGGTTTATGTCTCAGGTTAACAGTGGTAATAATGCTATCAATTGCAGACTTGTGGCTGATATAAGTGACAATGTGGATATTTATGATTCTGACGGCAATCTTAAATCTGAAGATTTCCGTCAATGGACTCCCATTGGTAAAAAAGCCACATTAAGCAGTAACAGTATTGCTTTCAACGGTGTGTTCGATGGCCGAGGTTACACTCTTAAGAATTTTTATAATACTTCAGGCGATAACTACACATCGTTTATCGGTTACCTTGGCAGTAGCGGTGTAGTCAGAAATACAAATATCAGTTTATCATATTTTGATGGCGGTAACTATGTCGCAGGACTTGTTGGTCTTAATGAAGGTACAATTCAGAATTCAAGTAGTAGTGCTAACATAGCGGGTTCATCATATCTGGGTGGTATTGTAGGTAGTAACTCCGGTACAGTAAACAGCTGTTATACTGTTGGCAGTACCATCGGAGAGGGTAGTGGTTTCGTGAGCTCCTCGTATTATGTGGGTGCTGTATGCGGTAACAACAGCGGAACAGTTTATAACTGTTATTATCTTAATGGCTCTGCCACGGCAAACGACACAGCACAAAGCGGAATAGGTGCGTCAAGATGGGGTTCTTCATCAGATGGCTCAGGCAGTACTATCTCAAAAACTATAGATCAGTTCACTAACGGTGAGGTTGCGTACTTACTTCAATCTGCAAGCGGTTATCGTATATGGGGTCAGAAAAGCAATTTGCCGGGCGCTCTTCCCGTAGTATCAGGTAAGCCTATGCATGCAGTTGCAAAGTATGATTCCGGTATCGGTTATTCTGTAGGCAGCTTGTGTGATTTGGATTCAGACGGCTCTGTCGGAGTTTCAGATTATCAGATCTTTATCAATATAATTGTAAGTGGCCAAAACACAGCGGATACTATGGAGGACAGCGTGGTTTTTGCCAGAGCAGACCTTGATGGCGACAGGGTAGTAGATGCCCTGGATGCAACTCAGGCGCTCAGGTTATATTACGGCTATCAGCACATAGATGTATATGCTGCCGGTGATTTTGACGGTAATGGTGTACTTACAAAGGAAGATGAAACAAACATAAAACAAACCGTAACCAATAAAAGAATTGTAGGTAAATCATCAATGATGGCTTGTGATTTGAATGGTGATGGCAGTACAGACGGCTATGACCTGGAGGAGGCCTATGGTGTTTCTGCCGTAGATAATTATGTTTATTTAGATACAAAATACGGAGATAACGAAAGACATTATTTCGATTTATATATCCCCAAGGATAAACAAGTTGTCGGTATAGTTCTTCTGCTTCATGGCGGCGCCTGGATGTATGGTGATGAAAATGAATTTGAAGCCCGACTTGAGCAGCTTGCCACAGAAGGATACGCAGGTGTTGCTGTAAGGTACAGATATATTGATGAAAATGTAAATCTTACCGATATAATGGATGACATCGATTTGGCTATGGCTCGTGTTAAGGAAATCGGAGATTCTCTCGGAGTTGAAATATCAGGCTTCCTTTCTACAGGCGGTTCTGCAGGCGGTCATTTAGCGCTTCAGTATGCTTACTCACGTGCAGAAACCTCACCGATTGCCCCCAAAGCCGTTGTAAGCTATTGCGGACCTGCGGATTTAACAGATGAATACTATTACTACAACGAGGATCTTCAATTAAATAATGGTCTTGGTGATGAAGAATATGTGGCTATTGTGCTTGGTTATGCAAGCGGTTATCCTCATACCTACGCAAACCGTGCAGACGCAAAAGAAGCATTGAGGGTAGTTTCACCTGTTTATTACGTCAATGAAAAGACTGTTCCCACCGTTATAAATCACGGGATGAAGGATGATATTGTTCCCTATAGGAATGCAGTTGATTTAGATGCAAAGCTTACCGAATACGGAGTAGAGCACGTTCTTAATTCTTATCCTAACTCGGGTCACGGATTAGAGCTTGATGCAGAGAATATGGCTCTTGCAGAACAGCTTCTGTGGGAATATATTTACAAATATCTTGATTCTGTCAGTATATAAAAATAAGTAGCAGGGGCTGTATTTACAGCCTCTGTTTTTTAAAGCACCAAAGATTGTTTTGACATTGATTATATGTGGTTGATATGATAAAATATGAATAAAAATGAAGTGGTTAATAAAGGAGTAAGCGCTGATGAAGCATATACTGATTTCTCAAAAGAAAAACCAATATGTTGCTAATTTGCATTGTCATACAACCCTTTCAGATGGTAGGAAAACACCTGAGGAAATCCGTGATGCATATAAAGAACAGGGATACAGCATAGTTGCATTTTCGGATCACGATAATTATTTTGACCATAGTGATTTTTGTACAGATGATTTTGTTGCAATAAATTCCTTTGAGGCAGATATCAGCGACAATATTGTGAGTAGCAGTCAGTTCCGAAGATGTTATCACCTCAATGCATTCAATATAAATGGTGACAAAGAAGTTAATCTTCCTGCTACACCTGACTATAGGGATATGAAAGCTGTAAACGAATATATACAAAAACTTAAAAATTTAGGCTTTATAGTTGCGTATAATCATCCTTACTGGTCAATGCAGTGTCTCGATGACTATCGTGATTTAGAAGGCTGCAGTATTGTTGAAATATATAACAATTCTGTGTTTGTTGAGGGCGGAGATGACGGACAAGAGCAGGTTTATGATGAAATGCTCCGTAGTGGAAAAAGACTGTTTTGTACTATGGCAGACGATAATCATAATGAGTTTCCTTTTGGCGATGTGCGATGCGACAGTTTCGGGGGTAAAACAGTTTTTCTGTGTGATTCCCTCAGTTATGAATCTGTTATATCTGCTATGCAGAGTGGGTCATTTTATTGTACCCGTGAGCCAAGAATTTTTGAACTGACTTTAGAGAACGGCAGAGTTCACGTAGAATGTTCTCAGGCTCAACGTATAGCTCTCTCAACAGCAGGCAGACGCTCAAAGGCTTTACATGCCCCTGCGGGTGAATACGTAACTCAAGCAGATTTTCAACTGGAGGATGAGGATGTATACTTCCGAATTGAAGTGATAGGTCCTTCAGGAAAAAAGGCGAACACTAACGCATATTTTGTTGAAGATTATAAATGATTAAAAGTCAGGTAGGGAATGACACAATTCCCCACTTTGCTAACGGCAGCTATCAAGGACTGATTCTTAACTGAATTACGGAATAACCAATAACTAACCGAACCCCCTTGGAGCAATCTAAGGGGATTTCCTGTTGTGGCTTCTGATGAAGCGTGATATAATATAGTAAAGTTATAATAAAAGTTTGATGGAGAAACACTATGACGATGAAATTGTTTATTGGAGCGATAACTAAATTTTTGTTAGGTGTTGTTTTAGTTGGGATATTGATATTCTTACCTGCGGGCACATTTTCATTTTTAAACGGTTGGTTACTGATGGGTATTTTGTTCATTCCTATGTTCTTTGCAGGAATTGTAATGCTGTTCAAAAATCCCGACCTGTTAAAAAGCAGACTTGATGCAAAAGAAAAACAACATGAACAAAGCCTGGTCGTTAAACTAAGCGGTCTTATGTTTTTAGCAGGTTTTGTTGTTGCAGGGCTTGGTGTACGCTTTGGTTGGTACGCATTGCCAAAACCTGTTGTAATCGTTGCAGCGGTTATATTTATAATTGCATATATTCTCTATGCCGAGGTGCTCCGTGAAAATACATATCTGAGTCGCACCATAGAAGTGCAGGAAAACCAAAAGGTAATCGATACGGGATTGTATGGCATTGTCAGACACCCGATGTATAGTGTAACTTTGCTTTTGTTTTTATCAATGCCACTTGTGTTAGGTTCAGTTTATTCATTTATTATTTTTTTTGTATATCCATTTATAATTGCAAAAAGAATCAAGCACGAAGAGGAGTTCCTTGAGAAAGAGCTTAATGGATATCGTGAATACAAGCAAAAAGTAAAATACCGCTTGATACCGTTCGTTTGGTAATAGTTTCCCCACTTTGCTAACCACCCCACAGGCTGCTATTGCCGATGGCAGGAAGTAAGAACCCCACCCGTTGACCAAATCAAAGATTTGGAACGGGTACCCGGGAACCTTGTTGCTGACGCAATAATTCCTACCAACTTCACTCAGTTCGCTGAATTCACTCTCACGATCGAGGATGCACAGAATATGTCTATTCCATATCCCCGACAAAGCGTGTAAGAGGCTGGCGTGATATTGAAGTAAAACTCTATATTTAAAATGAACTCCCTTTGTCAGAAATGAACAGAGGGAGTTTTTGCAATCTATTGCTAATAATTTTTCTTTATGCTATAATTTCACTAAGAGGTGAACAAATTGGAATACTTACCTTTAATATTACTTTTTATAGCGATTTTCTTATGTCTTTTACCGATACTATTACGTAAGCCGAAGGTTACTTCACAAAAAACGGAACAGAAACCGAAGTCGAAGCCTATTCCCGAATATGATAGTGAGGGATATAATTGGCAAGGATATAATGAGATTGGCAAAAACAGACAAGGCAAATATAATCGATATTATAATGTGAAATGCTATAAGAATGATTTGTATAGCGAAGAAGGCTTTTTGGATATTCGAAAAAACCCCATTTATCTAACTAACCACGCACGCGAGCGTATGTCTGAACGAATGGGAATAAGAGATACTTATAGAATGGATGAAATCGCTTTTGAGGCGTACCAATTTGGTAAGAGCAAGCTACAACTTATGAAATCTGAGAGAGGAATTATTGAAGAAAAAGAACAGGAATATGGTGATAGTGTAATTTTAATTTATAGAGGTTTCTGCTATGTGTTCACCGAAAACAACGGACTTAAAACCGTCTATAAAAACGATAGAGTCAGAACATAAATTAACCGCTCCGTTAGATTAATCTGACGGGGCGGTTTTGTGTTATCAAATATAGGAGCTTATTTTTTGCTGCTATCCTGTTGTTGTATCTTGTTTACTAATTTAGGGAACAGTTTTGTCATTATTTTGCCAAAGGGTATGGTAATGAAGTATTTAAAAAGAATAGAAATTCCTGAAAAAATAGGTTTTATGAATTTATAGTAAAAGTTCTTAAGCCATACAAACTGTGTCCTTTCGATTACAGCAAGTTCAAATTTTATCATTTTAATTTTAAACTTCGCTTCTATGAAATTTACTTTAGCCAATGGGTTACTTGAAATGTCATTTATAAAGAAAGCCAAAGCTTCGTTATTTGCAATATCGTTAAAATTACTAAGACCAACTTCCTTTCGCATAGATGCAAATATTTCTGAGATTATATAAATCACAATTTTTTCGTCGTAATATTTACACTGCTTAATCAAAGGATTAGTTGAAAATTCACGAAACAACAAATATAAACGATAAACTTTTCTTGAACCGTACATTAGAATAGATGCTCCTGTGTCGAAAAAAAGCTTTCTAGTTTTATCATCGATTATTACATTACCTTTTTTATCGGTCGGTAATCCTTTTTGCATTTCTTGCAAAAGAGCAATAAGTTTTATGTATTCGATCTTTTTGTCATCTCTTTGCTTATTTTTAATTTCCGCTCTGCGACTAAAAATAAAAATGAGAGCTGTTAATATAACCGATAACAAGGCGATATTATCTGCAGTAATAAAACTGTTTAGTGCATTTAGAATTTTTTCCATAAAAACCCTCCTACAAAGATATAATTATTTTACAACAAATAACAAAAATTTTCAACTTAATGGTGTTTTTGCTTTTTATAATAAAATATTCCACACATTCGACAAAACACAGACCTCCTTGTAAAATGGTGTTACCAAATACAAGGAGGTCTTTTTATGTTTAATAAGAAAACTAAACTGAAGCTCACGGACTTTGAGTGTAACCTTTTAATCAACGGAATGAATGATTTCAGCAATTTCTTGCTCTGCTGTATGGACAGTAATGTATTCATTGTTGGTTTTCCTGGTAGGGGATGTCATTCTCGGTATTTTTGCAGATATGCTTTTGTTGGGTGTGGCATATATTTTTACGGGAGCTGAAGCTCTTGTTGTTCTGTGTGTTATGCTGAAAAACATCATAAAGGAAAAAGCAAACTGAAATTTATATAAAAGCAAGAAAAATCCCTTTCGAGAAACCAAAGTGTGGCTGTTTGGTGTTTGTTTTTCCTTCGGAATTGTGATATAATTTATACAATAATCAGAAAGAGGTGGCAAAAATGGAGGCTATATTTGATTCATTTTTACAGTTTGACCTTAGTGTTTTTCAATGGATTCAAGGTATTCAGAACGAGTTCCTTAATGCGCTGATGGTTGGCATTACAACATTGGGGAATGGAGGGGCAGTTTTTATTGTTCTCGGCTTGGTGCTGTTGTTTACCGGGAAGTATCGCAAGGCAGGCTTTTCAATTATCGTGGCTCTTCTTGTTATGCTTATTTGTAATGACCTTTTCCTTAAGGAGCTTTTTGCAAGACCACGTCCCTTTAATTTGTTTGAAACAAACCCTGAAAAATACGGTTTCTGGGCTGCGGATTACATTTATCCCGAGCTTATAGGTAAGCCGTCAAGCTTTTCTTTTCCCTCGGGTCATACATCATCTGCCTTTGCGGCGGCATTTGCCTTGCTTTGGCACAACAGGAAATGGGGCATTCCCACAACATTGTTTGCCGCATTGATGGGCTTTTCAAGGATTTATGTTCAGGTACATTATTGTACAGACGTGATTTTTGGCGTTTTAACAGGTGCAATATGTGCACTGATTGCATTGCTTATTGTAAAATTCCTTTTCCCTGTGGTGGATAAAGGACTTAACAAGCTTTCTGAGAAGATAAAAAAGAAACCCTCTGAGGAGAAATATAACAGAGCTTGAAACAGCAGGGTTTAAATAATTGAATTAAGAACCTGTACCGCCTTATGCTGTGGTACAGGTTCTTTTGTGTGTTTGGATTGTCAACGGACTTTGTATTGCTTGATTTTTTCCAAAAACTCATCCATATTCAAGTTGTATTTGAGGGGGTTTTCTATTATAGGTCTGCTGTTTCCTCCGCTGTGGTGAAGCACCCCGTTTTTGGGGTAGCTCATATAATTGCCATAATATTCCCTCAGATATATATCACAATTGTTTGGCGCTGAAAATTGGTAGCCCTCAAACTCGACTGTGGTTAAAGGGAATATAGTATCGTTATTATATACTGTTCTGTCAGCGCAGGATTCAATGCTGTGGTACCAAACAGGCTTTTCAGGGTGATCAGGGCCAATGATTTTTTCTCTGACGGAATCTAATTCAGCCTTGCTTTGTGTTTTGTGCTTATTGTAGTACTTTCTTAATTCAATGGTTTTTTCCCTTAAATCATCCATACTTTTAATTGCATCTGCACTAACACTGTCAACGCAGAAAATATCAAGAATCGCGCCTGCTTTCCACATAGAAATTGCGATTCTTCCCGGGTTGGGATGAACAAATGATATATCAAATGCCTTTAATTCGTCAGGGAGTATCAGTAATGCTTTGTTGAACTCTTCGCGAGTCATACAAATATCCAGGTCATCATCCCATGGAATAAAACCCTTATGCCATACTGCGCCTAACAATGTTCCGTAATCAAGCCAGTATCGGAGATTGTGTTTATGCAGAATTTCGTGTGTGATACGTAACAGCTCTGCATCTGCCAGCTGACATTGTCTGACTAAACCTGTTGCTTTGGGGAATGTGGTTATATCGATGTAATTATTCAATATATAACGCGTGGTTGCCAATTCCTCTTCTATTTCATCCCACCCGGCAATTTTACGGAGAATCGGTCGAAAGATGCTCTATGATATAGTTAAAAATCTTTTTCATTCGTACTGCTCCTGAACCTTGTTTTGTTGAATTTAATTATATATACAAAAAATGGTGTGTCAATAAAAGGGTTTTATGTAAGGTATGTGAAGGTGTTTTGTTGTCGTAATATATTCTTGTGTATCTTCTTTTGTTGAAAACACATAGGAGTTATGGTATGATATTATAAAGATAGATATAGTTTTAATTACCGTATACCTGCAGATTTTCGGGATTACCGGAAAAACACTTTGAGTTTAAAAATAAATTTTAAATTGAAAAATATTTCAAATAATCAATATATTCGGGAGGAAAATCATGAACGGATTAACACGAAGGGAAAAGCTTATTACAGATGCTCAGACAGTAAAAGAGGTGCTTGATAAATCAAAGGTGCTTCACCTGGGGCTTGTCGACGGTGATGAGCCTTACGTTGTGCCTATGAATTACGGCTATACAATGGAGAATGACAAGCTTACTCTGTGGCTGCACGGCGCCACTCAGGGCAGAAAGCTTGATATAATGAGGAAAAATCCGAAGGTTTTCTTCTCTATGGAGTGCGATTTACAGCCCTTTGAGGGTGATGTTGCTTGTAAATACGGCTTGAGCTATACATCCCTTATGGGCAGGGGCACAGCAGTTATTGTTGAGGATAGCGAGGAAAAGCAGAATGCTCTCTCATTCCTTATGAAAACGCAAACCGGCAAGGATTTTGCGTTCAATGATAAGCTTGCGTCGGTTGTAAGCATAATTCGCATAGACGTGCTTGATTATACTGCCAAGCACAGACCTATGCCAAAAAGGTAAAAAGATACAAACTCTGTCAAAGGAGGCTATTGGTATGAAGTGTCCCAATTGTTCAGGTCATATCGGCAGATTTGAGCTTGCGTCCGAGTGTAAGCATTGCGGTGTAAACATTTTTTACAGTCAGCAAAAGGATCTGCTCACGCGTGATGCCAAAATGTGCGAGCTGGAGTATGCAGGCTTCCGCATACTTGTAGCAAAACTGAAGGCATCATTTATAAAGGGTATTATACCTATTATGCGTATTGTGGCAATGATTGTTGCCATAGGCTCTATTTTTGTGCCGTTTGCAAAGGTTACTGCAGATTTACCGCTTATAAATGCAGAATTCAGCTTTGGTGCGTGGGGTATATATTCTGCGTTTTCTGACGGTACATTGGGTGCAGTTGCCGGTTTATGTGAATATGCTCCCGGGCAAGGGTATTTTATGCTTGCATTATTAGGGCTTATAATGCTGATTTTTATGGCAGGGCTTGGAGTTTTCGTTACCTTGCTTCTGTCATTTATAAACATCAGGAAAACAGCAGGGATAATGTGCGGTTTTTCCGTGGGCGGAGTTTTTTTCTGCCTGTGTGCTGCAGTTATCAGCGTTATTATGCCGTCTGCATTGGCAGAGTGTGGCTTCTTAAGTGGGCAAACAGGGGTGGGAGCTTTTGGTTGCCTTGCAGTATTTGTACTTATTTTTACTCTTAACTACCTTGTAATAAAAAAGAATATTCAGCCACATATAAAAGAGGTTGACCTTCAGCGGGTTGCAATGAAAAAACGTATAAAATCAGGGGAGGTTTCCATAGATGACCTCAGTCTGCCTGTTTTTGAAAGTGACGAGGAACGCAAAAAACGTCTTGAGGATGCAGAAAAAAGCCATCAGTTGATTGTTGAAGCGAAGGGCGGTGACTCCCTTGAGTAAAAAAACAGGAACAGAACGGAGCAAAAAAGGTCAGTTTGTTGTTTTTGGTATGTGCAGTTTGCTGGCGCTTGTGCTGTGTATGGTTACTCTGGTAATAACTGTTAACCGTGTGGAAGCTGACAATATTTCTGCAGATGTTGAAGAGGAAGCTCTGCAAAGCAAAACGCACCTTGATAATAAAACTGATGTTTTGGCAGATTACATATCAAGTCTGGTGGATAAAACTCATAATAATAAATTCGTTAAAGTAAATTCGTATACGGATATTTCAGTTGATGACGGCAAAATTGCTGTTACTGATGAACAGGGTGCTCCTGTTGATCCTGCATTGCTTGTGTATGCAAAAAACAGAATCCTGTGTGTTGCCGACAGCTGGTACGGTGCGGACTATACAGGTGTGTTCGGTACGGTTTATGACAAGCTGCCTGTTGTTGAGTTCAATTCAACGGATGGGGTAACAGCCTTCTTTACCACAGGGCTTGCTGATGATAGCGGTAAACCTGTTTATAATGATGAGGGTATCCTTGTGGACGGGGACTGCTACTATGTATCTTTTGATGTAGCAGGTGAAAGGGTAACAGATAATGACCTTTTAAATACCTTCAGACTTAACGAAGCACCCGATATAGGTAAAAGAATTATTGAAGAAATTTCATATGTGTGTCAGGTGTCCCGTCAGACCGCGGTGCCGGGTAATTTTAATGTAACAGCCAAAGTGAACCGTTATACGGATGAAATTGTATATATAGAAATAACGCGGTGCTATGATGTAAGTGCACGGCTTGATTTTAATAACGCAATGGAATCCTTCGGTAAGGTAGATGTGGAGTTTGAATATAAGGTTACTGAGCATTTTGATTATTATTACGCCGGAATATCATTTGAAAATAAAAAGATTTCCGCAGGTGTAGGCACAGAGATTGCTCTGCCTGTTTATGCCGTTATTGAAGATGACAGCAATTATAAGGTGTACTTTGCATCCTCCGATGAAAGTGTGGTTACTGTAGACGAAATGGGTTATGTTACCGTGCATAAGGTCGGCAAGGAGCCTGTTTATGTGACCGTTACACTTGAATATCTGGGAGAAAAATTTACTGACAAATGTGTAATTGATATATATGCAGAGGAAGCTTAAGGAGGTGCTTTTATGAGTGAAAATAAGGTTATGAATAAAAGCACAGAGGCTTCCGGACAAAACATCAGGTACTACGAGGGTCATAACTACGTGGGTGTGCGCGAAACAGTATCATACCTGATGAATGACTGGTCAAACTCCTTTAATATCAATTCTTTTTCCGAACGATATATATGGGATGTTGTAAACATTGATTTTACCGTGAGTGCGGTTATGAATCTTGTTACTGCCGCCTGGGATGTTGTTAACGATACCTTTATTTCAGTCATAGTTGACAATACCCGTACCCGTATAGGCAAGTTCAGACCGTACCTTGTAGGTATGCAGCTGCCTCTTACAATAATAGGTGTGTTCACCTGGTTGTTACCGTTGTTTTTCGGTACCACAGGGGGTACGCATCTGCCAAAATTAATTTATTATTATGTTTTTGCCATAATAAACGAAACCGCAGGTACATTTACAAATGTTGCCAAAAGCGGTTATATGTCTACAATAACTCCAAACCCAAATGAGCGAATCCGCCTTATAACCCTGGCAGAGCTGCTGACGGGCTATATGGGTGAGGATTTGCCCCGCTACATAATGGGTGTTTTGATTGACCTTGTAAATAACAAGGTCGTGAAATGGAAGCTGAGCTCGGTGTTTATGGTAATGGGCGGAGGTACGGCGCTTATTTCCTCCCTTTGCACCTTCTGGTTCTTTATGCAGTCAAAGGAGCGTGTGCCTCAGTCAATAGAAAAACCCAGCATAAAAGAGGGTATGAGGGCGATTTTCTCCAATTACCCGGTGCTGTTGATGTGTATGTCTGAGTTTTTGGGTAATTTTTCAATAAGTAAGAGTGAGACAAACTATTTCATAGATGTTCTTGGCAGTTATTCGCTTATAACTCTGCTTAACATACCGTCATCAATGAATGGTAGTATAAGCTATGCCTTTGTGGGTCCGTTAAGAAAACGGTTTTCCTCAAAATCCCTGTGGATATTCAACGATATTTATAACAGCGTGATTTCAATCTGCGTTTTCCTTTTTGGTATGACAAAGAAAAAAACTATGTTTAAAAAGACCGTGCCTATGTGCATTGCTTTTGGTCTTAAGGAATGGTTTGTTAAGTGGTCATGGGGTATTTCCAAGGTTATAAACGCGGATTTGTGGAATGAGGCAATGGACTATTGTGAGTGGAAGAACGGTTATCGTATGGAAGCAACCACAGGTGTTGCCAAGGGTCTTATTCTGAAGGTGCAGAGCGCTCTGCTTGGCTCCGTAACCAGCATTATTATGAAAAAAATAGGCTATGTTCAGGGCTTGGAAATAGGTTCACAGAATGACAGAACAAAGTTCTGGGAGTTTGCTCTTTGCACAATTATTCCTACGGTAACAGGCATACTGCGTATAGTACCCAAATTTTTGTGGCCCATATCACGGCAGAAGCGAGAGTGGATGTACGCAGAGCTGTCAGAAAAACGTCAGCAGAGTGTTATGGGTTATGTGGACAGCTTCAAAAATTCCTATTGAAAATATAATATCCATTTGATATTATAGATTTATAAAAATCAGGAGGGACAGGAATGGATAATAATACAACTCCTCAAAAAACAAGCAACAAAAAGACGGGAATCAAGGTTTTGTGCGTGGTTCTCGCTCTTGCGGTATGTGTAGCTGCGGGTACAGGTATATTCCTTGTACTTAAAAATAACGCTAAGCAGGAAAATATTGTAGAAGCACTTGCAGACGGCAAATACAGTCAGGCACTTGAATTGTATGAGGATAATTACGCTTACGGCGAATCTGACTCGGATTTAAAAAATCTTCTTGAAGAAAGACTTGTTAAAATAGAAGATGAGTTCCTTAAGAAAAGAATTTCATACAACAGCGCAATGAAAGAGATTGAAACAATCCGTGCTATGGGTATTGAAGAAATTGAGGAAGCTGTTTCAAAGACCGAAAGCTATATAAAAGAGTCTGAAAACGGAGCAGAAAAGGAAGTTGCCGCAGATTCACAGAATGTTAAGCCTACAGAGGCTGTTACTTTGCGCGAAGCACCCGATGTTCAGCTGGGCTCTGAGCCCTTGCCCCAGGTTTCTTCCTCACCTATAATTACCTCTGCAAGCACCATATCCGGCAGCGTTCTTTCTGCATCAAATGTTAATGCCGCCCGTTCTTTCGGTGCTAACAAGGCAATTGACGGTTATTACGATTCCTGCTGGTGTGTAAACACAAATGTTGAAGGCGGTGCAGGTGGAGCAATCCGCTTTAAGCTTGCTCAGAGAAGCACTGTCAGCGGTGTTATGCTTGTAAACGGTAATCTTTACATGCCTTATGATGAGCTCTATGCCAAAAACGGTCAGATTAAAACATTTACTCTGTCCTTCAGCGACGGCACATCACAGACATTTACCGCATCATATAACTCAAGTGCAAGCGATGCATTCCAGACCTTCTATCTTGATAAGCCTGTTGTAACAGATTACATCACACTTACTGTTAAATCCGGTTATACGGGCTACAAGTTCACAACAAACGTGTGCCTTGGTGAGTTTGAGGCATTTTGATTAAGCTTCGCTTTATCATACAACAGTTTAAATATACCCTATGCTTACCTTGACTTGTACGGTAGGAATAGGGTATAATTTTTTTGTCAGTATACTACGGAGGCGGCTTAAAAATGTCAGAATTACCTTTATATAAAAACCCGGAATTTTCAGCGGAGGAGCGTGCGGAGGATTTGCTTTCCCGTATGACCTTAAGGGAGAAAATTGCACAGCTCGATATGAAATTCGGCAGTCAGTACTGTACAGAGGTTGACCCCAACGACAATTGCTCGGTTACTGCAACGTCGGATTATCATTGGGACAGATTGAAGACAGATTTTGCCGATGGTCTCGGTTATCTTCACGATAATTATTCTGTGCCTGCAGTAATGAATAAGCTGCAGAAATTCTTTATTGAAAATTCCCGCCTGGGTATCCCCGTTATTTTTACAGGTGAGGCGCTTCACGGCATAGCAGGTACAAGAGCAACCGTTCTGCCCATTCCTACTGCGTGGGCGGCTACCTTTGAGCCTGACTACGCATACAAGGCAGGCAGGGTTATCGCTAAGGAGACAAGGGCGATAGGTATATTTGAAGTACTGGCTCCGAACCTTGATGTTGCCCGTGATCCCCGTTGGGGCAGAACTGAAGAAACCTTTGGTGAAGATACCGGCCTTTCCGCAAAAATGGCGGTAAATATTGTCAAAGGTCATCAGAATGGAGATATTTCAAAAAAGGATTCTGTTATTTCAGAGCCTAAACACTACTGTATCCACGGAATACCCGAGGGCGGTGTTAACTGCGGTACTGCCCGTGCAGGCTTGAGGGAAATTGAAAGCTGCTATCTGCCTGTGTTTGAAGCGGCAATAAAGGAAGGCGGAGCCACCGACGTTATGGTAAGCTACAATTCCATTGACGGTGACCTGATGATGACATCAAGCCATTATCTTAAAACTGTTCTTAAACAAAGGTTCGGACTTGAGGGTATATGCCGTTCCGACTGGGGCGGACTGCGCCGAGTGCATTACCTGCACAAAATGGCAAAGGACCCTAAGGATGCAATATATCTATCCAAGAAAAACGGTCTTGATTGCCAGGGCGGTGATGAATATCCCAACAAACTGTGGGTTGATTCGTTGGAGGAGCTTGTTAACGAGGGCAAGATTGATGTTGAGAATATCAACGAATCCTGCCGTCGTGTGCTTAAGCTGAAGTTCCGTCTGGGATTGTTTGAGAACCCTTATACGGACGAAGAGGGCTATAAAGAAATTATCAACTGTAAAGAGCACCTTGATACTGCTCTTGAAATTGCTCAGAAGTCTGTTATTCTTCTTAAAAATGACGGTATTCTTCCATTGGATACAAAAAAATATAAAAAAATTGCTCTTATAGGACCATCCTCTGATAAAGTACGCCTTGGCGGATACTCTGCAAAAATTGTGGGCAGGCAGCTTGAAACAATATACAGCGTGTTGAAAAAAATGTTGCCTGATACAGAAATCCTGCAATGTGACGGTTGCGGTATAAGCGGTGATGATTTTCAGTTTGCTTTGGGTGACCAGCATCATCTTATGGGTATTAAGGCAGAGAAACAGACAGAAAATATGGAGGAAGCCCTGCGAACAGCAGCTCAGAGCGACCTTATTATTTTCTGCGGCGGCGATGATACAATTTCAAGCGGTGAGGGCAGAGACAGATGCGAGCTTACACTTTGCGGCAAGCAGAGTGAGCTTATGAAAATGCTTTCACTTACAGGCAAGCCCATGGTGTTTGTAATGATTCACGGCAAGCCACTTGTTATTAAGGATGAAAGTGATATGTGCAATGCCGTGCTTTCTTGTTGGTTCGGCGGTGAAAGAGGCCCCGAGGCTATATGTGATGTTCTTCTGGGTAAGGTGAATCCCGGCGGAAAGCTGCCCTTTTCACTTCCGCGCAGGTCAACAATGATACCTTGCTATTACTCTATGCTCCCCGGCGCCAGCAACGAATATTATGAGGGCAGGGGTGATGCGCTGTACCCCTTTGGCTACGGGCTTTCATACACAACCTTTGAGTACAAGGACATAAAGCTGCAAAAAACAGGTAAAACCGATGTGAATGTTAAAGTCACAATCAAAAACACAGGCAACCTTGCAGGCGATGAGGTTATACAGCTTTATGTTGAGGATTGCGAAAGCTCTGTGGTAACACCAAGAGTTCTGCTTAAGGATTTTAAACGTGTAACACTTGGCGCAGGGGAGGAAAGGACTGTGGAATTCAATCTGGATTATAGTGCCTTCCGTCTTATGAATCAGGCTTATGAGTGGGTGGTTGAACCCGGCAATTTTGTTATTTATGCAGGCTCATCATCAAGGGATTTGCATCTGAGTGAAACAATTATGCTTGATTAATATATCAATAAGGGTGATGATATGAAAAATACAAATAAAGTACTTGCAAAAGAGTCAAGGGAGCTCTCCCGACTTAAAAAAGTTCAGGCAAAAGGGACTTCGGGGAAATATTTTTACATATTGCTGTTGCTTATTGTTTTGGTTAATGTTATTGATGAAGTAACAAGCAACCTTACCGTTACCGTGCAATCATCTTTTGTAACTGAGTTTTTTGTTAACAATCCCTTTATGGGTAAGTTCTATACCTATGAGGAGGGACTGAGCTTTCACTCTACAATTGGTGTTGTTACTTATGTTTTCGGAATAATAACCCCGTTCTACAAATCCCTTGCGGATAAGTGGGGCAGAAAGCCCTTGTTTGCGCTTTCAACCTTGGGTATGGCTGCGGGACTTTTTATAATCCATTTTTCATCAAGCTATATAATGTTCCTGGCAGGCTTTGCGGTTATCAGCTTTTTTATGGGTCACGACATACAGATTATTTATGTGCTGGAGGAGGCACCCTACAAGCACCGTGCCAAAATATACAGCATACTTAAAAGTGTGGGTATCCTGGGTGTGGTTTTTGTGCCTGTGCTCAGGGATGCGCTTATGGGTAACGACCCCACCAAATGGCGCGAAATCTTTTTGGCACCTGCGGTTGTGGGTATGGTTGCGGTTGCTTTGGTTGTGCTGTTAGCAAAGGACACAAAGGTGTTTATTGAAGAGCGTATAGCGTATCTGTCAACGCCCCTTGAGGTCCGTCAGGCAAAAAAAGCTATGGAAAAACAGAATAAGGAGGCTAACCGCAATCAGGCAGGTGTGTTCAATGCGGTAAAGTATATATTCCGCAATTCTGATACAAAGCACCTTATAATTGCACATATTGTATTTGATATTGCAATATCTGCTGTGGGTCTTTATTTTGAGTCGGCAATGCACCGTGCAGGTATGAGTACGGCAGATATAACAAAGGCTCTGTTTATGATACCGCTGGTTTATGCTTCCATAACATTTCTGTCCGGCTTTATTGCAGACCGTCTGGGGCGGAAAAATACAGTTGTAGGCTTCTCTGTACTCTGTATAACAGGCTTTGTGCTTTTCTGTATAGGTATTAATAAAATGTGGAACCCCTATCTTGTGGGTGTGTTCGGGGGACTTTACCAGGGCTCTTATTGGATAGGCAGAGATTATATGAATGTTATGATGACTGAAAAGGTTCCTACAGATATACGTGCATCTGTTGTGGGTGCTGAGGGTCTGTTGGTTATCATAGGTATGGCGATAGGTTATGTGCTTATGGTTGTGGGAATAAACTTTTTACCCATCTGGGCAACTTGTCTGGCGGTTGCAGTACCGTCTGTCAGCGTTGCGGCAATACTTTTCGGTATTAAGGTTAAGGAAACTAAAGGCGCAATACTTGATGAAATAGAATAAAGTTAAGGGGTTCTTCAGAAATGCTCTGAAGAACCCCTTGTTTATGTTGTTATTTTAAATCATCAATAGTGTTTACGGTTATTATTTCAATATCATAATCCTCTGCGAGGGTGAAGCTTCTGACAGCATCCTCTCCCGATAAGCAGGTGGAGTTATACAGGTCTATTACACTACCGCTTTTGGTAACTATGGCAATATGCTTTTGAGGGTGGAACTTTTCGTTTTGCGTAATGCCGTTTACAAGAGCAATAGCTTCAATTGAAGAATATTGGCAGATGCTGTGGCTTGTGGGAAAATCTGCTTCGGAATAACACATCCTATCCTCATAAAATACTGTGGTTGAATATATGCTTGTCAGACATCCCAGAATTGCGAGGCACTCTCCGACGATTGTAAAGCACTTGTAGAAGGTTTTCATACTGTTTGTTACGGGAAGAGAGTGAACTGCTTTTTTGCTTTTTTTATCTTTACTGCTGTCCTTGCGACTGTGGTTAAGAACCTGTAACGATATACCTACTGACAACAGACTGCCGAAAAAGGGCATTAAAAAGATGTTTTCATAAAAGCCTGTATAAAAAAGACTGTTTTTAAACATAATACTGCAGGCTATGTAGAAAACAGCAATCATAACAACAGTTACGGGAATATCGATGCACAGGGCAAGGCCGATTATCTTAAGGCAACCCGAAAGACCGTGGCCATGGCGCAGGGCGCCTTTTTCTGCAGATGCCTCCCGTGCGGTTAAGGTAATGCCTTCGGAAGTACCGCCATTTTCTAAAAATGCAATAAGGTTGGTATGGTATAGGGTGAGGTATTTTGCCTTTTTCAGTTTTTTGAGAGCCTTCTCGTCCTTGCCGGCATAAAAAAGACTCTGTCCGCCAATAACTGCGGCTTCAATCTGTGCCTCGTGGAAATTGCGGAGCATCATATTTATAATGTTGTCAGCGGCTGCACCGATTAATTCACTGCTTTCAATAACAGAATCACCGAAATATTTGTTTACTGCTTTCCTTTGGGTATCAATAAGGCGGTTTTTGTTTACACCGTCCTTAAGGAATTTGCTGAGCTTGGGAGCAAGTCTTTGTAAAAGAGCATTTATTTCACCAAAGCAGTTACCCATAAGCTCCTGTGAGTCTACATAAGTGTAGGTGTAGCAGTTAAAATTGTCCGGCTCCAGAAACGCCAGAATATCGTAAACAGAGTATGGCAGGGTAGTGTCACAATCCAAAACAAAGGAAAGCCAGATTGTTTGTTGTGCATAAGCAGACCTGCCGCTTTCAAGGTACATAATATCCACACAGAAGCCGTCAAAGCTTAGTGTGCCTACCGTGCCTGTGCGACGGCGTTTTTTACCTTGTACCGTGGCTTTTATTGATGGGCTGTGTGTCTTTAATATAACAGAGCTTGCTCTGCATTGTGTTGCAAAATATTGTTGTAAATCCATTGTAAACCTCATTAAGAATTATGACAGATATTGTACTAAAAAGATTTGGATTAGTCAACCTTGGTAAATTGACATATTGTAAACTTTGTTTTATTATATATCCATATATACTTGCGAGGTGTGTTATGGGTAATAATGTTAATGTAATAGATTACGGTTTTTTTAAACACGACGGCTTGGATTTTGAATATCAGGTAAGCGGAAATCCGCAGGGCAAGCCCCTTGTTATGCTTAACGGAAACGGCGGAGATTACCGTTGCTTCGAGGGGGATTTATATGTGCCCCTTTCAGAACATTTCAGAATAATACGTTTTTCCACCCGTGGAACAGGTAATACACCCCTTGGCGAAAAGCACCTGACCTTTGAGCTGTTTTGTGATGATTTAAAGGCTCTGCTGGATTATCTTAAGGTGGAAAAAGCTGCTGTTTTCGGTTTTTCCGATGGCGGTAATCTTGCAATGGTTTTTGCAGTTACATACCCCGAATATGTGGAGCGACTTGCAGTGTTTGGCTCAAACCTTAACACACGCGGTACTAAAACAGGTGACCAGCTTGGCATTATAAAGGACCACCGCATATATGCAATCAAGGCGGCAATAACAAAAGACCCTGAGTGGAAAAGACGGTGCGAAATTGAGGGTATGATGGTGGGACAGCCTAAGCTTAATTACAAAAAGCTTTCTGCCATAAAAGTGCCGTTTTTGAATGTTTTTGGTGAGCACGATATGATAAAACGCCGTCATTCAAGGAAAATAACAAAGGCGGTTGAGGGTGCAGAAGAGGTTATGGTACTCAATGGCGGTCATTCTACTGCATTCCGTAAAACCGATTTTCTGATTTTGCCTGTTGTTAAGAGGTTTTTGGGTATTATATAACATTATTATTTTCAAATTTTGAAACGCTGTACGTTGATTATATTGCTTTGTTAAAACATAAAGCAATGTATCCAACGCACAGCGTTCCTTGATTTTCGTTAGCCATTTGAAATTATAAGAGTTCAACGTCGTTCCGCAACGCCTAATTATTGTATTCTGCATATTTTCATTGAAATACATATATAGGTGTGGTATAATGGAGTGTAAAATTATAATCGGGTGATATTTTGAGTCGTAAGAAATGGGTCGTTTCTCCCTGCGACAGAGACAGGGCGGCGGATATTGCTGAAAACTGCGGTATAGAGCCGTTTGCAGCCTATTTGCTCTGTTCAAGAGGAATGACAGATGAATTTGAAATTGAAAGCTTTTTGTATGACACAGATTTAATCGACCCCTTCACCCTGCCCGATATGGACAAAGCCTGCGAACGCATAAACAAAGCTATTGAAAACGGAGAAAAAATTACCGTTTTCGGTGATTACGATGCTGACGGTGTTACATCGACAGCCCTGTTGTATTCATATTTGCTTTCTTGTGGTGCGAATGTAGACTATTACATACCCGACAGGGCAGAGGAAGGTTATGGCATGAATAATTGTGCTATTGACCTTCTCAAAGAGCGCGGTACAGATTTGATTATTACTGTGGATAACGGAGTAAGTGCCGTTGATGAGATAAGCTATGCAAAAAACCTTGGGATGGATGTTGTTGTTACTGACCATCACAGGGCAGGTGATGTTTTACCTGATGCGGTGGCAGTTGTTGATCCCCACAGGGCAGATTCTTTTTGTGAGTTTTCCGAGTGGGCAGGTGTGGGCGTTGCTTTTAAGCTTGTGTGCGCCCTCAGTGATGCTGACGGTTACGAGCTCCTTGAGGAATACGGCGATATTGTTGCTTTGGGAACTATTGCTGATATTGTTGCCCTCAGGAGTGAAAACAGGATAATTGTGCGTAGCGGCATAGCATATATAAATGCCGCAATCAGCGAGGGCTCTTTGCGCACGGGTCTTGCCGCATTGTTGAAGGAAAGCGGTAGCGAGGGTCCTGTTGAGGCGTCTACTCTGGCATTCAGAGTTGCTCCGCGTATAAATGCCGCAGGCAGAATGGGCTCTGCAGGCAGAGCGTTGAAGCTGTTGCTGTCTCAGAATGAGGAAGAGGCATCGCTTATTGCCCGTGAAATTTCTGAGGCTAACGCACAGCGTCAGTCAACAGAGGCAGAAATTACCGAGGATGCCATTGAGATTATCGAGTCAAACCCCGTTATAAAAAACAGCCGTGTTATTGTGGTAAGCGGTCAGGGCTGGCACCAGGGGGTAATAGGTATTGTGGCATCGCGCCTTGTTGAAAGGTACGGTAAACCCTGTATTGTTATTTCAGAATCAGACCTTGTTGCGAAGGGCAGCGGCAGAAGTATTGACGGCTTTTCCCTTTACGATGCACTTACATATTGCGCACCCTTGCTTGTGCAGTACGGAGGTCACGTTCTGGCGGCTGGTCTTACTGTGGAAACTGCCCGTGTGGATGAATTCCGCAGTATGATAAACCAATATGCAGAGAGCTTGCCCCATACGGTTCCTCAGCTTGTAATTGACTGTAAGCTTAATCCTGCCAATATTAACACCGAGATTCTGGATGCAATCAGTATTCTGCAGCCGTTCGGCGCAGAAAATCCCCAACCTCTGTTTGGACTTTATAATATGGAAATTACTGCGGTTCAGCCTGTGGGTAACGGTAAACACCTGCGCATAACTGCCCGCAGAAAAAACAGCTCTGTTACTGCCATAATGTTCTCAGTAGGTCTTGCGGATTTTCCGTTTGCGGTGTCAGACAAGGTTGATATGGCGGTGAGACTGTCATTCAACGAATATATGGGCAAAGTAAAGGTAAATATACAAATAAAGGATATTAAGCCTGCAGGAATGGATGATGATAAGGTTATAGAATCATACCGAGCCTACGAGGAGTTTTGCAGTAAAGGTATTTTACCCCACAGCTTCAGCATTGACAGGGATTTTTGCGGTGATGTTTACCGTTTTATTAAATCAAACAATGGCTGGTCCCTGGGTGAAGAAATGCTTTGCATCAGGTTAGGTTTGTCTGAGGAATATATACTTAATTGTAAGATAGCTCTGGATATTCTTACGGAGCTTGCAATCATAAATTGTTGTGACGGTAAATATACTTTACCGGCACGGAGCCGTAAGGCTTCTCTGGAAGCCTCACAGCTTTTCAAGAAAGCCACAGGGCTTTTGTAAGGGGTGATATGTGTGGATACTAACACAAGTGTTGAACTTATGTATAATGAACTGCGCCATCAGGCGGCAGAGCAATTCAGCGTTAAAGAGGCTGAGGTAATTGATAAGGCTTTTAATATTGCCTGCGAGTACCACAACGGTCAGATGCGTTCATCCGGCGAACCATACATTATCCACCCTGTTGCTGTAGCTAAAATTGTACTTGAGTATGGTATGGATTATCAGTCTGTTGCTGCAGCGATGCTCCACGATACAGTTGAGGATACCGACCTTAGCCTGGAGGATGTAAAAAAAGAGTTCGGCGCTGATATTGCCGCCCTTGTTGACGGACTCACAAAATTGGGTAAGGTTCCCCTTGATATTAAGGATAAGGAAGAACAGCAGGCTGAAAATGTGCGCAAAATGTTGCTTGCTATGTCGGAGGATATACGAGTAATAATCATCAAACTTGCCGACAGACTTCACAATATACGCACACTTAACTTTGTTGCACCCCAGAAACGACGTGACAAAGCCCTGGAAACATTGGAAATTTATGCTCCGATTGCTCACCGTCTTGGTATCAGAGCCATTAAGGAGGAGCTGGAGGATAAAGCAATCAGCTTTCTTGACCCTATAGGGTATAAGGAAATTGAGGATCAGCTTTCCAAGCAAGGTAAATCACACAAAGAGTTTTTGGAAACAATAAAAAAACAAATCAGCGACAGAGTGCACACCGTTGTGCCCGATGCCGCTCTGGAAGCACGTATAAAAAGCGTTCACGGCATATACCGTAAAATGTATATGCAAAACAGGAATTTTGACGAGATTTATGATATTTACGCTGTCAGAATCATTGTTGATTCCACTATTGAGTGTTATGACTGCCTGGGTATTATACACGATATGTTTACACCCATTCCCGGCAGATTCAAGGACTATATTTCCACACCTAAGCCGAATATGTATCAGTCGCTTCACACTACCGTTATCGGCAAAGCAGGAGTTCCCTTTGAGGTTCAGATACGTACCTGGGAGATGCACCATACCGCAGAGTTCGGTATTGCTGCTCATTGGAAGTACAAGTTGGGGCTTAACGGTACTCAGAAGTTTGAAGAGCGTCTGGCGTGGATACGTCAGCTTCTTGAGTCACAAAAGGATGCAGACGATGTTAAGGATATTGTAAGCACTATAAAAAGTGACCTTGTACCTGAAGAAGTATTTGTTTTTACACCAAAAGGTGATGTTATTAATCTGCCTGCAGGGTCTACTGTTATTGACTTCGCTTATGCCATTCACTCTGCAGTTGGCACCAAAATGGTGGGTGCAAAGGTCGGGGGCAGAATAGTTCCCCTTGATTATAAAGTGCAGACAGGTGAAATTGTTGAGGTTCTGACATCATCACAGCAGGGCAAGGGTCCCAGCCGTGATTGGCTTAACATTGTAAAAACAAGCAGTGCAAGGACTAAAATCCGTGCCTGGTTCAAAAAAGAACGTCGTGACGAAAATATTATTGAGGGTAAGGCGGAGCTTGAAAGAGAAATCAAGCGTAACAAAATGCGCTTTACTGATGAAGAGTACCAGCGACTTATCGAGACACTTTCAGAACGTCAGCATTGTGCAAGTGTGGATGATTTTTATGCGGCTATCGGCTATGGCGGTATCTTCCTTACAAGGATTATGCCGTTTATAAGGGATGAATACCACAGGCTTTCTACTGCCAATCAGCCCGAAAAAATCAAAATACAGGATCCGTCAAAATCATCCAAGCACGCAGAGGGTGAGGGCGTTACCATTGAGGGTATTGACAACTGTCTTATCAAGCTTTCACGCTGCTGTGCACCAATTCCGGGTGATGAAATTATTGGTTTTATCACACGCGGACACGGTGTTTCAATCCACAAGCGCGACTGCACCAATGTCCCCCGCGATATTGCTGATTGCGAGGAGCCTGAGCGTTGGGTAAGTGCACGCTGGCTCACGGGAAGCATTAACCGGGAATTTAAAGCGGGTCTTACCATTGAGTGTGAAAGCCGTGTTGCACTTATGGCAGATGTTGCTACACTGCTTGCAGATATGCGTGTTATGATTAACTCAATCAACACACGCGAGCTTAAGGACGGCACATATTATATTTATATAACTATTACGGTTAAAAGCACGGATTTCCTGAATACGGTTATATCCAGGCTTAAAACCATCAGCGGAATTACAAATGTAACAAGGAGCAGTAACTGATGAAGGCTGTTATTCAAAGAGTGATTGAAAGTTCTGTCAGCGTGGACGGCATGGTTGTAGGCTCTTCCCAAAAGGGGTATATGATTCTTGTGGGTGTTGTCAAGGGCGATACCGAAAAGCACGCAGACCTTCTTGCACGCAAAACTGCTTCCTTAAGGGTTTTTGAGGATGAAAACGGGAAAATGAATCTGTCTGTTACAGATGTGGGCGGTGAAGTGCTTGCCATATCACAGTTTACACTTTGCGCTGACTGTAAAAAGGGAAACAGACCATCCTTCACACCGAGCGAGGAGCCTGTACGTGCAAAGGAGTTATACGAGCTTTATTGTGCAAAGCTTCAGGAATACGGCGTAAAAAGGGTGGAGCAAGGTGTTTTTGGCGCAGATATGAAGGTGTCGCTTGTTAACGACGGACCTGTAACTATTTGCTTTGATACAGATATCTGGAGTGTTTGATATGTATATTAAGTGTTTACCGTTGGGTCCTGTTGCTGCCAATTGCTACGTGCTGACAGACGGAACAGGCGTAGGTGCAGTGGTTGACCCCGGAGATTATACACCTGCTCTGGAAAATGAGATACAACGTGCAGGGATTACAGAGTTAAAGTATATTTTGTGTACTCACGGGCATTTTGACCATGTTTCGGGGGCGCAAAGGCTAAAACAAAAGCATCCTGAGGCACAGATTGTTTGCGGTGCGGATGATGCTCCTGCGCTTGAGAGCAGGCAGTTGAGCCTTGCAGAGGTTTTCGGTCTTGGGTATGACCCGTGTACTGCTGATAAAACCGTAACAGGTGGTGATGGATTAACAATAGGCTCCCTGAAGCTTACGGTTATTGGCGCACCCGGTCACTCGTTGGGCGGAGTTATGTACTATTGCCCCGGGGAGGGTGTAATGTTCACGGGTGACACATTGTTCAGGGGAAGTGTCGGCAGAACAGACCTTTACGGCGGCGACTACAGCGTGCTGCTGAAAACGCTTAAAAAATTTGTAGCTTATCCTCCCGAAACCGTGGTTTACAGTGGTCACGGTGAAAGCTCAACCATTGATTTTGAATTAAAATACAATCCTTATTTGAAATGAATATATATTGCATAAATCATAATTACCTGTATGAAACGGAAAAACTGCTTTTCCTGTTTCTTCCTTTTGAAAAGAATACTTGCCTTGATGCCTTTGAAGGGGATAATGGTGACTATTTTTACACTCAAATCAGCAAAGCAGATAATGCGGTGGTGTTTAACATCAGATTTTCTTACAACGGTCAGTTGAAGACAGGGGAGAAGACGATACCGTTATCTGAGTGTGCAGATGAAGAGTATGAGCTTTTGTCCCTTGCATATCCCATTTTAAGGGATGTTTGCGGTTTTGCCCCGAAGTGGGGAATGCTGACGGGAGTCAGACCATCAAAGCTTATGCTTAATAAAATTGAAGAACTAGGTGAAGATGGTGCAAAGGATTATTTTACCAACCGCTTTTTTGCAGCACCTGAAAAGACTGAACTTGCCTTCAGTGTGGCAAATACGGAGCTTGATATTATAAAAGCATCACCTGAAAATTCATTCAGCTTGTACATAAGCATACCGTTTTGTCCGACCAGGTGCAGCTATTGTTCCTTTGTTTCCCACGCTATAGGGACCGAATCGGCAAAAAAACTTGTTCCTGAGTATGTGGATAAATTGTGCAGTGAATTGGAGTTTACTGCCAAAAAGGTGAAGGAAGCCGGTCTTATGCTGACTACTGTTTACTGGGGCGGCGGTACACCCACAACCCTTAGTGCAGAACAGCTTGACAGAGTGATGGCGGTTATTGAAAATAGTTTTGATATGTCAGCTTGCTTTGAATATACTGTTGAAGCAGGAAGACCTGATACAATAACAGACCAAAAGCTACAGGTTCTTAAAAAGCACGGAGTTAACAGAATAAGCATTAATCCCCAGACTTTTTCCGACAGCGTTCTGCGAGAAATAGGCAGATGTCACACGGCGGAGCTTACGGTTGAAAAATTCATTTCAGCACGGGAGGCAGGCTTTGACACCATTAATATGGACCTGATTGCAGGCTTGCCCACAGATACACCCGACAGCTTTAAAAACAGCGTTGACAGAGCAATTGCCCTTGGGGCAGACAATATAACAGTACACACGCTTGCGTTGAAAAAATCTTCTGCTATTGTTACAGAGAATGAACGGGATTCTGTAAGCAGCAAAAATATAGAGGCAATGCTGAATTACTCCTTTACCGAGCTTACAAAAAACGGCTACAAGCCATACTATATGTATCGACAGAGCAAGGCGTTGGGTAATTTTGAAAATGTAGGCTGGTGCAAAACAGGGAAAGAGTGTGCATACAATATACTTATGATGGAAGAATATCAGCACATTGTTTCCGTAGGTGCAGGTGCAGTAACCAAATTGCTGTCACCGGGAATCACAAAAATCGAAAGAATATTTAATTATAAGTATCCTTTTGAGTATATATCCCGCTTCGGGACCTTGCTTAAAAAGAAAGAGCGTATAACCTCGTTTTTCAACGAGTATTATAAATAAAGGGCGGTGTAATATGTCCAACATTAATAATACTTTGGAGTATATTTGTAAACAAAGCGAAAATCCTGTTGATTTTATCGCCGAATGTGAGGCACGTTACGGCAACAAGCTGTTGCGGATTGCAGATGTTATTGCCCAAAAAGAGGGCAACGAAATAATTATGATTGCAGGCCCCAGCTCAGCAGGCAAAACAACATCAGCCAAAAGGCTGAGGGCGGCGCTTGAGCAAAAGGGTATAGGCAGTCATACAGTATCGCTGGATGACTTTTACCTGGATAATTGCGATTCACCGAAATTCCCTGACGGTACACCTGATTTTGAAACTGTTTATGCTCTCGATATTGAATGCTTTAAGAATACGATGAATGATTTGCTCAGCAAGGGTGAGGCGGATTTACCCGAATTTGACTTCCTGACAGGTGAGCGCAAGGCGGAGTATAAGCATATAAAGCTTAATCATACCGATGTTATAATTGTTGAGGGGCTTCACGCACTTAATCCTGTTATTACGGATTGTCTGCCTGCGGACAGATTGCTGAAAATATATATAAATGTTTCATCAAGGATATATGACAAGCACAACGATATTGTTCTTAACAAGCGCAATATGCGGTTTATCCGTCGTATGGTGCGTGATTATAAATTCCGCGGTAACTCTGTTGAGAAAACGTACGAGTTGTGGTTAAATGTGCAATACGGTGAGGATATCTATCTGTTCCCGTTCAAGGATAATGCAGATATAAAAATAAACACCATTCATTTGTATGAAACCTGTATTCTTAAGGAAACTGCAATAAGCTTGCTTAAGGAAATTGAAAAAGAGTCAAAATTTTATTTACAATCACAACGGCTTATTAAAAGCCTTGAAAAATTCCCTGTAATTGATGGGTCTCTTGTTCCGGAGGATTCGTTACTCCGCGAGTTTATAGGCGCAAAGGAGAGTTGAACAAATGTCAGAAAAAGAAACTAAAAAACAAAATGTTCTGGGCGGTGCAATAGTCCTTGTTGTTGCAACTGCTCTTGTTAAGGTTATAGGTGCGATTTACAAAATACCTCTTACAAGCATTATCGGTTCATTGGGCAGGGGTTATTTTGCATCTGCATATAACATCTATACACCCATTTACGCTATTTCCATGGCAGGTCTTCCTGTTGCTGTTTCTACAATTGTTTCAAGGAATGTGGCTCTAGGTAAGTACAGAGATGTTAAACAGGTGCACAGGGTTACTGCACCTCTGTTCCTTTTGTTGGGTCTTGCAGGTACCGGAGTAATGCTTCTTGCCGCCAAGCCCTATGTTAACAGCGTTGGCTCACCCCTGGCACTTTACAGTGTGCTTGCGATTGCTCCGTCAATTCTGTTCTGCTGTGTTATGAGTACATACCGCGGTTATTATGAGGGCCTGAGCAATATGTACCCCACAGCGTTCTCTCAGGTTATTGAGTCCTTAGGTAAGCTGGTTTTCGGCCTTGGACTTTCAAAGCTTGTTATAAACTATGCCTTTAAGCAGATAGAAACAACAGGGCAGGTTTTTGGTCAGGTAATTGAAAAGGAATCTGACACAGCTATTGTGTATGCCGTTGCGGCAGCTGCAGCAATTGTAGGCGTTACTCTGGGTACGGTTTTTGCCTGTACGTTTGTAATACTCCGTCACAAAATCAAAAAAGACGGAATTACAAAGGAAATGCTTGTAAATTCTCCTCTTGCAACAACAAAAAAACACACAATGAAGGATATTGTTGCCATAGCAGTACCTACGGCAATAAGCTCCCTTGTGCTTAATATTACCAATTTTATTGATACGTGGATGATTCAGAATCGTATTGAAAGCGTTGTTTTGAATCATTATGATGAAATAATGTCCATTTACGGCGAATCCATAAATGCTGCAAATATCGCTAAGGAAAACATTCATACATTCCTTTACGGTGCCTATGATACAACTCTGGACTTCAGAAATCTGGTGCCTACAATTATGATGACTTTGGGTGTAAGTGCAATTCCCGTTATTTCAGGCGCTATTGCAAAAAAAGATCGCAAGCTTGTCAGCGACACCGTTAACACGGTTTTCAGAATGACTATGCTTGTTGCATTACCTGCAGGTGCAGGCTTTATTGCATTGAGCGAGCCGATTCTTACACTTCTTTACCATGGTTCTGCAAACGAGCCAGGTATATCTGTTGCGGCACCCGTTCTGGCACTTTACGGACTTATGATGGCAATTCTTACCTTGTCATCACCCCTTACCAATATGCTGCAGGCAATCGGCAGAGCAGATGTGCCGGCAAAATCTCTGGCTCTCGGTTGCGTTATAAAAATCGGTCTTAACTATATCCTTATAGGAATACCTTCAATTAACATCAAGGGTGCAGTTTTCGGTACAGCAGCGTTCTACTTGTTCTGCAATTTCTATAATTTCGTTGTTCTCAAAAAGGAAACAGGTGTTAAAATAGATACTGCAACAGTTATTATTAAACCTCTTGTTGCATCCGTTCTTTGCGGTGGAGGGGCTTATGGTGCGTATGCTCTGCTTACTCGTTTTGCAGGTATCGGTAATTCCGTTTCCTGTATTATCGCAGTTGGTGTTGCAGTAGTGGTTTATGCAATTTCCGTGCTTTTGATGAAAACTTTGGTGAAAAATGACATTTTAATGCTCCCAAAGGGAGAAAAAATTGCCAAAATACTTGAAAAATATAAACTTATCGTTTAAAATATAGAGGAGTTAACAACAGGCTATGGCTATTGATTTTGAGTTTAAAGATAGGTACTGTTTCAGCGATTTGGTGCACATCGTGAAAATTCTGCGTGAACCGGGCGGTTGTCCCTGGGATGCTGAGCAGACTCACCAATCTATACGGGAGAATTTCCTTGAAGAAACCTACGAGGTTATCGAAGCAATTGATACACTTAACCCTGAGCTTATGCAGGAGGAGTTGGGAGATGTTCTTTTGCAGGTGGTTATGCACGCCGATATGGCTCGTACTGAAGGGTGGTTCACCGTTGATGATGTTGCAAACGACATCTGCAAAAAGCTCATAATACGTCATCCCCACGTTTTTGCGGATGTTACGGTTAATTCTACCGGTGAGGTTTTAAAGAATTGGGATGATATCAAACGTCTGACCAAAAAGCAAACCACACAGAGTGTAGCCATGGCGGCAATTCCTGCCACATACCCTGCACTTATGAAAGCACAGAAGGTTCAGTCAAAGGCAAAAAAAGCTGGCTTTGACTGGGCCGATGCCGAGGGAGCTTTTCAAAAGATTTTTGAAGAAGCTGCCGAGCTTAAAGAGGCTCTT
This sequence comes from Acutalibacteraceae bacterium, assembly GCA_045602985.1. Lineage (GTDB taxonomy): Bacteria > Bacillota > Clostridia > Oscillospirales > Acutalibacteraceae > DTU089. Next base: position 32,016 of record JAZULH010000092.1, read on the forward strand.
GCCAAGGGTGACAAGGTCGCCGTTGAGGATGAGTTGGGCGATTTGCTCTTCTCTGCAGTTAATGTTGCCCGCTTCTGCGGTTGCGAGGCTGAAACAGCGCTTGACAAGGCAACCAAGAAGTTTATGGCACGCTATACAATTACAGAGCGTCTTGCAGGGGAACAGGGCATTGATATGAAAAGCTCTTCCATAGAGGTTCTCGATGAATTGTGGGAGCAAGCCAAGAAGGAATTGTCAAAATAATAAGTCCACTAAAAATCGGTAACGATTTGGAAAATAAAAAATTATTTTTTGGAGGAATTTTAAAATGAACAAGACAGATCTTGTAAATGCAGTTGCAGCTGCAGGTTTCACAAAGAAAGACGCTGACAAGGCAGTAGCAGCAGTTTTCGGTGCTATCGAAGATGCACTCGTAAAGGGTGACAAGGTTCAGCTTATCGGCTTTGGTACATTCGAAGTTCGTGAAAGAGCAGCTAAGGAAGGCCGCAACCCCAGAACAGGCGAGACAATCAAAATCGCTGCTTCTAAGGTTCCCGCTTTCAAGGCAGGCGCAGCACTTAAGAACGCTGTTAAATAATTCATTTTATACCGACATAAAAACCCACAGGCTTGTGCCTGTGGGTTTTTCCTTTATTGATTCAATTGTCAACAATATTGTTCAGCCAAACCTTCTTTTTAACAAGTATCAGTCCGATTATGACCTTTATAATGTCAATCAACTGTACAATCAGGAAGGTGATGTGTATTGGTAAGCTGAACACATAGTAAAGTGAAAAAGCAATTGGCACGCTCACGCACATAATAAATACACTGTCCATAAGGAAGGTAACCAGCGTTTTGCCGCCGCTTCGTATGGTAAAGTATGCGGCATTGGCAAAGGAGTGAACAGGCAGGAACCATGCACATACCCTTATGAAATATGCGGCGTACTCCTTTGATTCGGGCGAAGTGTTGTAAAGCAGGGGGATTTTGTCGCCAATAAGGAAAACAATTATGCCGATAACAATACTTGTTATGGCAGAAAAGGTGATAAGCTTGCGGTCTGTGTCATAAGCCTCTTCAAATTCGTTTGCTCCAAGCTGTTTGCCCACAATAATCCCAATGCTTGACCCCAGCGATATGAATGCAATGTTTGCAAGATTCATAACTGTGGATGAAATACTGTAGCCTGCTACAACGGATATACCGTAGAGGCTGTATGCAACACTCAGCAGAGACATACCCAAGGACCAGAAAAATTCGTTGAACAATAAGGGCATACCCTTTATTGTAATATCCCTGAATATTTTTCCGGGTATGGTAAAGGATTTAAAAACACCCTTGAAGAATGGGAATCTTCTGCGTTTGGTGACTGTGTAAAGAATAATAAGCAGACATTCGACATATCTTGAAATATTTGTAGCTGTTGCAGCACCTACAACTCCTAATGCAGGGGCGCCCAGCTTACCGAAAATCAGAACCCAGTTAAATGCGCAGTTTGTTGCTACTGCAACAAAGCCTGCTATCATCGGTACAAGAGTTTCTCCCGTTTCACGCAGGGAGCTGGAAAAAATCTGGGTTATGCAGAAGGGGAGAATACCCCATAACAGAACCTTTAAATAGTCCTTGGCATAGCTGAGGGTAAGGGGGATATTGCCGTTATCATCACCTTCGTGCAGAAACATATTTATCAGCGGTTCGTGGAAAATGTTGAAAATCAGCATTGCCGCTCCGAAAAGGAGAACAGAAACAATAATTTTGTACCTTATGGTAAAGCGTATACCGTCATTAGCCTTTTTGCCGTAAAACTGTGCTGTGAAAATACCTGCACCGCTTAGAGCTCCGAACAAAGCAAGGTTAAAAACAAATATAAGCTGGTTTACAATAGAAACACCTGACATCTGCTCCGTGCCCAGGTTGCCGACCATAAGGTTATCAAGCATACTGACAAAGTTTGTTATCAGGTTTTGTATCATAATAGGCAGAGCAACGGTAAATGTCATTTTATAAAACTGCTTGTTGCCTATAAAGTTACGTATCTTCATTTTTCGATGGATTCCTTTGTTAATTAGCTGTCGTAATAGTTAAGTGTTTCTAAAAGCAGTGAGCCTACATCACCTATTGTTTTGCGTCTGACCGCTGTGATTTTATCTTTTGTGGCAGACATGCTTTTTGCAATGTGTTTTTTTGAAGTGCCTATTGAACAGGCTTCAAAATCATTGAGGGCAAAGGGTGTAAAGGCAGATGTGCCCGCAAGAGGAGATTCCTTAGTGAGCTTAAGATTAAGGTTTTCTGCCGCTTGTGCAATAACTGATGCCGCTTCGGCAGAGCCTTTTGTTCCGCTGCCGTCCTTGAAAATAACAGTCAGATAGTCGGAGGATGTGATTTCCTCCAGAGGTATAAAAACTGTAGGTACGTCGGAGAAAAGGCGTTTGTGCTTTTTTGCAAAGGCATAGGCACCTGCCCTGCCTGAGTACTCGGAGCCTGTAAGGAGGCAGCAAACCTCGGTTTTTTCATACCTGAAGCCATCTTCAAAAAGCTGCTTTATAACGCTCAGGGCGATGGCGGAGGGCACAAGGCTTGAACTGACGCCCGAGGCGGTCCGCTTCGGGTTGATTATAAATATAAGTGCAAGGTAAAAGGGTATAAAGATTATACAGACTCCGCGCAGAAACTCAAATATACCTGAGTTAACGGGAACGCCTGCAAAAAGACAGAATAACTGACTGCAGAACAGTATGGTGTTACCTGTTACAGCACACAGATTCAGCATATTGAGTGTGACATTACCCACAGAAAAGCTACGCATACTCATAGGGGAGTCAATGTGTGCAGTAATTACAACTCTTGTGCGTGTATCGCCTCTGCAGTAACGCTTACCGTATATGTTTGCAGATTTCTTTTTCAGTCTGATTACGTCTAAAACTGTGCCGTCAAACAAAAATTTGTGAGCATAAATGCCGAATATAACCAGATTCAGCACAAGGGAAACTGCAATGGGGATAACATAGCCGCCTGAAAGTGCGATTGAAAATAAAAATACCGAAGCTATTAGACAAATACACAGAATTTTGTGCAGAACAGTACCTGCGCCGGGGTGAGTTATAAAGCCCTGCTCGTTAGTTTCATCGCAGTACTTGATAAGCTCATTGAGCAGTATATGGCGCGCCTGTTCCTCGCCCTTACTGCCTGCCCGACGGTCTCTGGTTCTGTCTAAAACAGTTTCAACCGTTTCAAGAACATAATTCACATTTTTGTCATTCAGCTTCGGTAAAGTTGTCATATTTATTCTATTATTTCTTTAAATGTGTTATAGGCTTTTTCCCAGTCATCCCTGTCAGCAGGCTGATATAGCTTAAGGTTTTCGCCGTTTGCTATTATTTTTCTTGCCTGTTTAATATCGCTTATAACTCCGCTTGACATAAACTGGATTGCAATATTACCTAAAGCAGTTGCTTCAATAGGACCGCCGTAAACATCAACATTACAGCTTTGTGCAGTCATATTGAGCAACAATTTGTCTTTAGTACCACCGCCCATAACGTGAATACGGTCGTAGACCTTGCCGGTACATTCCATAATTCCGTCAAAGGTAAGGCGGTATTTAAGAGCAAGACTTTCGTAAATACAGCGCATAATTTCGCCGACGGTTTGGGGTACATATTGATTTGTTTTTCTGCAGTATTCCCTTACTCTTTCGGGAAGGTTGCCCATTGTGGCAAATTCGGGAGCATCAGGGTCAATAAAGCACTTGAAGGGCTCGCACTCAAGAGCAAGCTTTTCAAGCTCCGCATAAGAGTACTCGGTGCCTTCTCGTATCCATTGGCGACGGCTTTCCTGTATAAGCCAGAGTCCGCATATATTTTTGAGGAAGGCAATACTGTAACCGTAACCGCCCTCGTTTGTAACATTCAGCTTTTTGGAGGCCTCGTTAAGAACGGGCTCCTTAACCTCGGTGCCGAAAAGTGACCAGGTGCCGCTGCTGATAAAGGCGAAATCCTCGCTTTCGCAGGGGGCAGCAGTAATTGCGCTTTGTGTATCGTGGGAGGCAACGCTTACAATGTCTGCCTTGGGAACGCCCAGCTCTTCGCATATTTCATCGCTGAGCTGACCTATTACCGTACCTGTTGCAACAATAGGGGTAAGAATATCTTTTTTAAGACCCAAATCGTTGATTATCTTATCAGACCAGTCGCGTGTTTTAAGGTCAACCATCTGTGAGGTTGTGGCAATTGAATACTCGGTGGATTTTACACCCGAAAGCATATATGAAAGGAGATCAGGCATAAAAAGAAGTGTGTCTGCTTCCTCCAGAATATATGGTCTGTTTTCCTTGAGGGACAAAAGCTGGAAAACGGTGTTGAAATCCATAAACTGTATGCCTGTAATATCATACATTTCCTCGTGGGACATATATTTTTTTGCTTTCTGAGCCATACCGTCATTACGCTTGTCGCGGTAGTGTATGGGGTTTTCAATGAGGGTACCGTCCTTGCGCAAAAGACCGAAGTCAACGCCCCAGGTGTCAATACCGATAGAATCGAAACCGCCGTCTTCCTTGGCTTTAAGGATACCCTGCTTGATTTCAAAGAAAAGTCGCTGAACATCCCAATAAACTGTTCCGTTTATTGTAACAGGGTCATTTGAAAAACGGTGAACCTCACGAAGCTCAATTTTTTCACCGTCAAAAACACCTACAATTGCTCTGCCGCTTGATGCACCAAAGTCAAAGGCAAGAACACGTTTGTTCATTAAAAATCACTCCAAATAATTATTTAAGGAAGCAGTTGATAATAATTTCCTCTGCTTCTTCCTCGGATTTACCCAGGGTCTGCAGCTTAAGCAGCTGGTCATTGTTGATTCTGCCGATGGCTGCCTCATGGATAATGTTTGCATCGCAATGGTTAGCGGCGATTTCGGGAATAGAACGGATTTTTGCACTATCCATAATGATGGAATCACATTGAACATGGGCTTTGCATCTGGCGTTACCTACTGCTCTGGGGTAGAAAACCTGTTCGGAATTATCTTTTGCAACACTTCTCGAAATAATCTGTGAAGAAGCATCCTCACCGTTAAGCTCAATAACCATATCTGAGTGTGCAATCTGGTTACCGTGTGTCATAAGCTTTTCAAGAATAACAAGGCGTGCGCCCTTTTCCAGCTTTGCTACGGTATCACGCTTTGTGGAGTCAACACCGCGTATTTGCACGCTCTCCATTTCGCAATATGAATTTTCATCCATATAAATTTCAGTAACAGGGTTAAGCACTTTTTCCCCCGTTCCTTCACCCTGGCCGTAGTGCTTTTCAACATACTTTATACGAGCGTTTTTACCGATGTGGAAACGGTGGATACCGTCGTGCTCGCTCTTTTTGTCACCGGAATTGTGGATTCCACAGCCTGCAACGATAAGCACATCTGCATTGTCGCCTATAAAAAAGTCGTTATAAACCAGGTCCTCAACACCTGCCTCTGTTATGATGACAGGAATATGAACACTTTCGTTTTTTGTGTCGGCCTTAACTATTATGTCAATGCCGGGCTTGTCCTTTTTGGGTTCAATAATAATATTTTCGGTGGACTGTCTGTCAAAGCCCTGACCGTTTTTTCTGATATTGTATGCGCCCTGGGGAATACCGTGAAGGTCGGCAACCGCCTCGAGCATCTGAAGTTCTGTTTTGTTCATAGTATTATTTCCTTTATCTGAATGAGCAAGAGTTATCAAATTCTGACATAAGCTTTGGGAAGATGTCTTCACGTGTACCGATTTCCTTAACAACACCATCGGCAATGACTGCAATTTCATCTGCAATCTTCATAATGCGTTCCTGGTGGGATATGATAACCATACTCTCTTTGCGTGTTTTGGAAATGCCCTTGAAGCTTTCCACAAGCATATTGAAGCTCCACAGGTCAATGCCTGCCTCCGGCTCGTCGTAAATTGCCAGGTCAAGGTCACGCGCCATCAGTGTGGCGATTTCTATACGTTTGATTTCACCGCCGGAAAGTGAGTTGTCAACCTGACGGTTAAGATAATCCTTTGAGCAAAGACCAACCTGTGTAAGGTACATACAGCATTGGTCCTCGGGCAGGTCGCTCCCGTGGGCAAGGCTTAAAAGGTCGCGCACCGAAAGACCCTTGAAACGGGGTGGATGCTGAAAAGCATAACCGATACCAAGCTTTGCTCTTTCGGTTATGGACATATGGGTAATATCCTGTCCGTTCCAGAAAATCTGACCTCCGGTAGGCTTTTCAATACCCATAATTACCTTTGCCAGGGTAGATTTACCGCCGCCGTTTGGACCTGTGATAACAAGGAATTTTCCATCCTCCAGAGTGAGTGAAATATCTTTAAGGATATCCTTTTCACCTTTATCGTCGCTTACATTAAATGAAATGTGTTTTAATTCAAGCATAAGTTTCTCCGAATAATAAGTATATATTTAACTAACATAGTTATTCAATTTTAGATTATATACAAAAAGGCTGTTTTATTCAAGTCTTTTTCAAAAATCCTTGTTAATATAATATGTTTGTGGTATATTTATTACAATAGGTTAAATATGCAGTCAGGAGGTTTACTATGAGAAGAATCGGCGGAGACTATGAAAAAGACCTTTCCAGAGAGGATCTTGAAACTGTACTCAGGGATGCAGTTATGGGAGTGTGCATTGTTTCACCCCGTGTTGACGGTATTCAGCTGGACTATACTAATGACAGCTTTTTCAAGATTTTCGGTTACACCAGGGAAGAGTACGAGGAATCTGACGAGGAAGTTCGTCTGAACCTTTTTAACCAGGCTGATTTTATTGATATGGTCAGAAAAATCAATACCGAGTATGAGCCCGGCGAGATAATTGAGTTTGAAACACGCATCAATAAAAAAGGCGGAGAAAAGGCGTGGGTGCTTATTTCTACCAGAAAGCCCCGCAACGCTGCAAAAAATGATCAGGTGTTTATTTGCAATATTTCTGATATTACATATACCAAAAAGTTGCAGATGCAGCTGCGTGAAGAAAAAGAGCGTTACGAAATTGTTGAAGAGATTTCTGACGATATAATTTTCAGCTACGATGTTGTGAGCGATGTCTTTGAGTGCTCGGCAAAAATACTCAGAGGTATGGGAACACGCACAAAAATTGATAATGCAATAGAAACCTTTACATACGGTGATGTTTTTGACCACCGTGATGTTCCTGCGTTTATTCTTGCGCTGAGCAATGCTCTTTCAGGTAAAAAAATAAATGTTTTTGATGCCCGTGTTATTAACAACAGGGGTGACGGAGTGTGGCACAGAGTTAAGTTTGCCGTTATATACGGCGATGACGGTAATGCCACAAGGTTTATCGGTACTATGACTGATATCGATAAGGAAAAGAAGGAGAAATCCAGACTTATTTCACAGGCAGAAACCGACCAGCTGACAGGCTTTCTTAATAAAATTTCCACAAGCCTTAAAATCAGCGAAATTATCAGGGAATATTCGGAAGAGCAGGGTGCCTTGCTTTTATTGGATCTTGATGATTTCAAAAAGCTTAATGATACATACGGACATCAGGTGGGCGATAATTTCCTACGTACCTTTACAAGTAAGCTGTTCCTGCGCTTTGGCGCAAACGATGTTCTGGGAAGAATCGGCGGTGAGGAGTTTGTTGTATTTCTTAACGCTCACGGTGATAACGCGGAGGGTATAGAAAGCCTTGCTGAGAAAACTGCAAATGATATACTTGAGATATGCCGCAGTATTACTCTTGAAGGTGTGGAGGACAGAGAAAACACCTGTAGTATAGGCGTGGCATTGTATCCGCGTGACGGTGCATCCTACACAGAGCTTTATGAAAAGGCGGATAATGCAATGTATAGTGTTAAGCATAACGGAAAGAACAATTACGCCTTTTTTAAGAATGAATAATAACTATTGGAGTTGACGAGCTATGTCACAGATAATTGAATATATTAAGGATAAAAAAATTCTCATTCTCGGATTTGGCAGAGAGGGGCAGTCAACCTACAATTACATCAGAAAGCACCTTCCTCAAAAGGAGATTACCATAGGGGATAAAAATAAAACCTGTATTGCTGATGAAAATGTTGAGGTTATTTACGGTGACGACTATCTGAAGTGTCTGCCCGAATTTGATATAGTTTTTAAAAGTCCGGGTATCGCCTTTCTTGATGATGATATGTACCCCGACACAACGGAGATTACCTGCCAGACAGATATGTTTCTCAGATTCTGCAAGCCTGTGGTGGTTGGTATTACCGGCTCCAAGGGAAAAACAACAACATCTACGCTTATTTATGAAATGCTCAAGGCCGGCGGACTTAATACCTGCCTTATAGGTAATATAGGTGTACCTGTTTTTGAAAAGGCGGATGAGGGTAATGACCTTGTAGCGGTTATCGAAATGTCATCACACCAACTTGAGTTTACTACATCTTCACCCCACGTTGCAGTTATTGTAAATATTTATGAGGAGCATCTTGACCATTACAAAACGGGCTTTGAGGGTTATGTTGGTGCTAAACTGAACATCGCCTTACATCAGAAAAAGGAC
>JAZULH010000093.1:0-5101 GCA_045602985.1 Acutalibacteraceae bacterium
GCAAACAAGTTTAAAAATGTGTCCGTAATGTAATTTTTGTACCCGATTATGTAATTTTTGAAGCTCATTTTGCTTCTGTAATGATTGAAAACGGTCATTATCTATGTTAATATATTTACAGAAACTTTCCGGAGGTTTTTACTATGAAAAAATTTATGGATAAGGATTTTCTCCTTTCTACCGAAACTGCTAAGAAATTATATGCCGCTTGTGAAAACACACCCATTTTTGACTGGCATTGCCACCTGCAACCCAAGGAAATTTATGAAAATAAAACTCCCGAGGATATTGCGTATCTGTGGCTTGCAGGCGACCATTACAAATGGCGCGGTATGCGCTCCTGCGGTATAAGTGAGGAATACATTACAGGTGACAAATCACCCTATGAAAAATTCAAGGCGTGGGCAAGTGCTATGCCTAACCTTATAGGTAACCCCCTTTACCATTGGACTCACCTTGAATTACAGCGTTATTTTGATATTTACGAGCCCCTTTCACCTGCAACCTGCGATGAAATATGGGAAAAGGCAAATGCAAAAATCAAGGCAGGCGGTTTTACCCCTCGTGAGCTTATTGAAAAAAGTAATGTTGCCTTTGTTTGCACAACAGATGATGCAGCAGATACACTGGAATATCACAAGCTTCTGTCAGAGGACAAGTCATTTAAGTGCAAGGTGCTTCCTGCATTCCGTCCCGATAAGGCTCTCGGTATAGAGCTCCCCGGTTATTGCGAATGGGTACAGGCGCTTGAAAATGTAATGGGTAAAAATGTTGAATCCTTCACAGAGCTCAAAGAGGCTATGCTTTCAAGAATAGAGTTCTTTAAGGAAATGGGCTGCCGTGCATCTGACCACGCCTTTACTTATGTGCCATATAACAGGGCAAGTGAAGATGAGCTTAATGTGATTTATAAAAAACGTCTTGCAGGTGAGGAGCTTACCACACCCGAGGTTGATAAGTACAAAACAGAGCTTATGCTTTTCCTTGCAAATGAATATGCCCGTCTTGGCTGGGGTATGGAAATTCACATCGGTGCAATGCGCAACAATAACGGTGTGATGTTCAAAAAGCTTGGCCCCGATACAGGCTATGATTCTGTTGCCGATTATGAGATTGCGGTAAATCTTTCAAGGCTTCTTGATGCAATGAATACAGAGTACAGCTTGCCCAAAACAGTGTTGTTCACCCTTAACCCCAAGGATAATTATGTTCTTGGTACAATGCTTGGCAACTTCCAGAGTGACGAGGCAGAGTCAAAAATTCAGTTTGGCTCGGCATGGTGGTTTAATGATAACTATGACGGTATGCGTACACAGATGCAGACACTTATGAACCTTGGTGTTATTTCAAAATTTGTCGGTATGATTACCGACTCACGAAGCTTCCTTTCATACCCCCGTCACGAGTATTTCCGCAGAATTCTTTGCGAGCTCCTGGGTGATTTGGTTGAAGAGGGCAAATATCCTTGTGATATTGAGTTCCTTTCAAAGGTTGTGCAGGACGTTTCATTTAACAATGCAGTAAAGTATTTCGGAGTATAACATTATGGCAGGAATATTCAGACAAAACAGTGAAATTACATATGATGACAAGGAGCTGATGGAGGAAAATTCCTTTATCGGTGCCGAGCCTGATATGACGCCTATTCCCGAATTCGGAGCTGCAAAAAAAGACCTTCCGCAGCCGTTGTGGGATAATCACAAGGATTATCTTGACTGCTATTGGAAGGCTTGGGAGATTGCCTTCGGCAATCTCTATATGCCCACAAAGGAAAACGGCTTTGTCAGCCGTTATATAGATGCTGCCTTTAACGGCTGTATCTTTATGTGGGACTCTGCATTTATGCTTATGTTCGGTAAATATGCCGACAGAATTTTCAAATTTCAGGAAACTCTTGATAACTTCTATTCTCACCAGCACGTTGATGGGTTTATTTGCCGTCAGATTGATGAAGAGGACGGCAAGGATATTTTCCCCCGTCACGACCCGTCATCTACGGGCCCCGAGGTTTTAGCCTGGTGTGAGTGGGATTATTTCCTTAATTTTGGTGATAAGGAAAGACTTGCAAGGGTTTTCCCTTGCCTTGTAGCATACCACCAGTGGATGCAGGAGCATTTCACATGGCGTGACGGCACATATTTTTCATCAGGCTATGGTTGTGGTATGGATAACTGCCCCCGACTTGATGAAAAATACCATGTATGCTACAGTCACGGTCATATGGTGTGGGTAGATGCCTGTATGCAGGAGCTTAATGCCTGCAACATACTTATAAAAATGTCCGAGGTTCTGGGTAGGAATGAATTTGTAGCAGAGCTTGCAGCAGAAAGAGACCACCTTTTCAAGGTTATAAACGAAAAGCTCTGGGATGAAGAAACCAAATTTTACTATGACCTTAAGAATGATGATACATTTAATGGTGTAAAGCATATAGGTGCATTCTGGTCACTTCTTGCAAGGTGCGTGCCTGAAGACAGGGCAGAGGATTTCATTGCCCACCTTAACAATGAAAATGAATTTAAAACAGAGCACCGTGTACCCACCCTTTCAAAGGATCACGAGGAGTATAATCCATTGGGCGGTTATTGGTGCGGTAGTGTGTGGGCGCCAACAAACTATATGGTGCTTAAGGGTCTTGATGCTTACGGTAAATATGACCTTTCCCACGAAATTGCCTGCTCACACCTTGATGCTGTGGTTGAGGTTTTTAACAGCACAAACACTCTTTTTGAAAATTATGCACCTGAGCTGGTTGAAGGTAAAGCTCTCAGGGGTAGCTCATCTCAGCCTAATTTTGTTGGCTGGACAGGTCTTTCACCCATATCAATAATGTTCGAGTATGTTTTCGGTATTAAGCCCGATGCTGTGAACAACAAAATTGAGTGGCACATTAACCTTACAGACCGTCACGGCGTTGAAAAATATCCCTTTGGTACAGAAGGTGAATTAACACTTATCTGTGAAGAGAGAAAAAACACAGCAGATGAACCCGTAATTACGGCAACCTCCAATATCCCCGTAACCCTTGAGGTTATATGGAATGGTAACAAAAAGATAATTGAATTATAAAAAGGAAAAGGAAGCGGATGTCCGCTTCCTTTTCCATATATGCTTTTAAGATGTTTTGTTGTGCAAATATCTTAAAAAGGTAAAACTGTAAGCCGGGTTCTGTCGTTTAAGGCAATCATCTATCTAGGCCTTGCGTTGCCACAAGGCTCAAGCCACCCTTCGGGGTTATATGTCCGGCTGACGCCCCTGTCGGTGTTGCATCGGGTAGGGTTTACATGGCCGTGATGTCTCCACCACGCCGGTGAGCTCTTACCTCGCCTTTCCACCCTTACCGAAAAATTCGGCGGTATATCTCTGTTGCACTTTCCCTAAGGTTACCCTCGGCTGCCGTTAGCAGTTACCCTGCCGTGTGATGCCCGGACTTTCCTCGTCTATGATAAATCATATCCGCGACTGCCCATTTTACCGAAGGTTATTTTACATTATAATTATTACTAAGTCAATATTTTTTTAAAAAGCCTTGTTTATTGACCTGTTACAAGGTATAATTCTAATGTTATTTTTTGTAGATAGGGTGAATATTTTGTCGTTTATTGAAGAATTGATTTCGGGTATAAGTAATGCCCTTTATTCGTATATTCTCATTATTGTTCTCGTGCTTGGCGGTCTTTATTTCACTGTAAGAACACGCTTTGCACCCTTCAGACTTTTCAAGGACCAGATTAAAAGCGTTACACAAAAGCCAGACGACGGCAAGAGTGTTTCATCTTTTCAGGCGCTTATGGTTTCCACCGCGTCACGTGTGGGCACAGGTAACATTATCGGTGTTTCCACAGCTCTTTGCCTTGGTGGCTTCGGCTCTGTTTTCTGGATGTGGATTATTGCTCTCATAGGCAGTGCCTCTGCTTTTATTGAAAGCACCCTTGCACAGATTTTTAAAAAGAAAAATGACGACGGCACTTGCTCGGGCGGACCTGCCTATTACATACTTGCGGTACTCAAAAACAAGCCCCTTGCAATAATCTTTGCCGTTTTCCTTATATTGACTTACGGTGTTGGCTTCAATATGCTGGCATCATATAATCTGCAGTCAACCTTTTCATCATACTCTTTTTACAATCCCGAAATCTCACCTTGGATAATCGGCTTTATCCTTGCGGTAATTTGCGGTTATTGTCTTATCGGTGGCGGTAAGCGTGTTGTAAAGATAACTTCATTCCTCGTGCCATTTATGGGTGTTGCATATATCCTTGTTGCACTTGTTATTGTTGTACTTAATTTCAAAATGCTTCCCGATATCTTTAACACAATTTTTACCGAGGCATTTGATTTTGAAGCTATTTTCGGTGGCTTTACAGGCTCCTGCGTAATGTTCGGTATCAAGCGTGGTCTTTTCAGTAACGAGGCAGGTGTAGGCTCGGCACCCAATGCCTCTGCCTCTGCCGACGTTGACCACCCCGTAAAGCAGGGTCTTGTACAGGTTTTGTCTGTGTTTATTGACACCTTGCTTGTGTGTTCTGCATCTGCATTTATGTGTATGTGCTCAGGTGTTGAGCCCTCTGCGGAGCTTTCAGGTGCACCCTTTGTACAGGCAGCACTTTCACAGACACTCGGTGCATTTGGTCCCGTATTCATTACCGTTGCTATGATTCTGTTTGCATTCACAACACTTCTCGGTAACCTTTACTACGTTGATATGACACTCATTTTCATTTGCGGTAAAATCCCGGGCAAGACGTTTATGACAGTTTACCGTATTATTGCAGCCGTTCTTATTTTCATCGGGGCAGGTCTCAGCGCAGACCTTCTGTGGAGTGTGGCTGATATAACAATGGGCGGTATGACACTTATAAATATGCCTGTAATTATCATCCTCAGCAAGTATGCAATCGGAGCCCTTAAGGACTACGACAGACAGAAGAAAGAGGGCAAGGACCCTGTTTTCAAAGCTAAAAATATCGGCATTCCCGAGGATATGGTTGATTATTGGAAATGATATAAAAATAAACGGTTTGATTAGCTTTTGCTAATCAAACCGCTTTTCTTATAAGTGCGAAATGTCGTTAAGGTATTTCAGCTTCGTTTTAATAAT
>JAZULH010000094.1:0-9121 GCA_045602985.1 Acutalibacteraceae bacterium
TGCCATTGATGAAGATAAAAGGGCAGGTGGATACGGTTCAAAAACTATTGAGCTTTTAAAAGAAATATATATAAAGCCAATAATCCTTGAAGCAGAAGCACCCGAAACAGAGCAACAAATCAAAAGAATAAGATTTTATGACCGATTAGGCTTTAAAATAAATTCTTATGATTATGAGCAACCCTCTTACCACGGTGGTGAGGGAGTGCCTCTCCTTATTTTAAGCCATCCCGAATTGATTACTGACGCAGAATTCCGGAATTTCATTACAGAAACAAGAGACAGCGCTTATAGAAATTGCAGGTGAATTTTATGAAAACACGAGCACAAAAAATTGCAGTAGCGGCTATGCTTGCCGCCCTCGTCTGTGTGGCAACAATGATAATCAAAATCCCCACACCACTTAAGGGCTACGTAAACCTTGGTGACTGCGTAGTTCTGCTTTGCGGTTCAATGCTCTCCCTTGCTTATGCTTTTTTAGCCGCAGGTATCGGTTCTGCACTTGCAGATGTGTTATCAGGCTATATGGTATATGCACCCGTAACCTTTTTGATTAAGGGCATTATGGCATTGGTTATCGGATTCCTTTTCAAGGCTATTGATAAAAAGGGTCTAAAGCAACCCACCAAAACACTTCCAATGCTTCTCGCAGAAGTAGTTATGGTAGGCGGGTACTTTGTTTTTGAGGGCATTTTATATGGCTTTGTCCCATCTGCCGCAAATATCCCTGCAAACGCAATTCAAGGCGTGGCAGGAATTGTTTTTGGCTTTGTACTTATAAAAGCCTTTGAGAAAATTAAGCTTTTTAAGTAATAGCAAGCCCTCGGCAGGATAATCTGCCGAGGGCTTCATTTTAATATATCATATCTGCCGTTGTCCAGTTCTTGAGAACCTCTTTCTGGTCGGCGGCTTCTTTTTTTGCACCCTCTAAGTCGTGGTCACGGTAGTTACCGCACTCAACTGCGCTTACACCGGGCACATCACCCTCAAAGCTCTCAATAAACTCAAGAGCCTCTTGTGTAAGCTTAAGCGCCTCCCCGTGAGTCATACCCGTTGTAAGGAAGTAAAATCCTGTACGGCAACCCATAGGGCCGAAATAAATAATATTATCCTTAAACCTACTGTTACGCACAAAGGTTGCAAAAAGGTGCTCAAGGGTGTGGATTGCCCCTGTTTGCATAACCTCCTCCACATTCGGACGACGTGTTCTTATATCATAAGTAATAACATTGCCGTCAATACGTGAAATGTACATACCTCTTAATAATTTTGTATGGTCAACTGTAAAGCTGTCTATTTTTTCCATAACGCTGTTCTCCCTTAATTTTTTTGCAGGCTTCGTACTGTTTTGGCGTAGAGCCTTAAAAAACTCTTCAAGAATCTGCCTGCTCTCATTTTCCATAAAACCGCCCTCATACTCCGGGGTGTGTGAAAAACCGTTTTCAAACAGGTTTGTAACAGAGCCACAGGCTCCGTTTTTTTCATCAAATGCACCAAAGGTCACTTTTTTTATACGGGCGTTTATTATTGCACCGGCACACATGGGACAGGGCTCCAATGTAACATACATCTCGCACTCCCACAGACGCCATCCGCCCAACCGTCTGCAAGCCTCATCAATGGCTTGAATCTCCGCGTGGGAAAGAGCATTCCTGACCTGTTCGCGCCTGTTGCGACCTCTGCCTATTATTTTGTCCCCTATGGTAACAACTGCACCTACGGGCACCTCTCCGTTTTGCGCCGCCTCTTCGGCAAGGCGCAAGGCTTCAAGCATAAATTCCTTTTTCATATCAATATTGGGGTGTGGTTGTAAGGGATGATACTGCCTGGATTAAGTATATAACCGTCATCACAATCATAGCAGGACTTGAAATAAACTTCCCGAACTTTTTGCTGAAGGTAATGGGTTCGTCCTCTGTTTTGCCTTTTATCAGAGCAAAGTCCTCTTCCTTATATTTTCTGAGGTAAATCATCAGAGCAATTATACCAATTCCCACAAAAACCGCCGTGCTGATGTAATAGAACATATTGCCTGCATCCTCGCTTACATAGGAGATAAGCGTTGACGATATGCAGGATAATGAATTGTTTATACCGTGTATAATAACTGCTGTCCAGACGCTGTTTGTTACAACAACCACATAACCGAAAAGCAAGCCACACAGGAAAGCAAAGGGTATCTGTGCCGCATTGCCGTGGAACACTCCGAAAATATATGCAGATGCAAGAATTGCAAAGCCGTTACCGTACTTGCGCATCGGTGTCATAAGTATACCGCGCATGGAAAGCTCTTCAACAAGGGCAGGCATAACGGCAACCGACAAAAACATTGCAACTACATCTATGATATTCTGCGGATCCTCAATAGAGCTGTATGTAGAGTAAATACCAAAGCCTTCAAGCATTGAAAGCAACAGGGAGGAAACGTAGTTAGCAATCATACATCCGCCGAGACCCATAGCAATAACAAGGATTGTTTTGCCTGCATTTTTGGGCGCACCAAAATCCAGAGGATATGTCTGCCTGGGCTTGTTTTCAACCCTGAGGGCGCGTCCGTTACCCATATTATCAAGACTTTTTTTACAAATAAGGAAGCTTCCGCCCACAACAAACAAGGTATAAAACATATTTATAAATGACATTCCCACAAGGGAGCCGTCATAAATATCGGAAACAGTATCAAAAAGGAACAGCATTGAAAACGCAAATGCCAGACCAAAGCAAATAAGTGTTGCTATACCTGAAATGTTACCTATATCCCTGTATGTTTTTTCAGCCGCACGACGCTCTGCCATACGCTTTTGTTGTTCCTCATAGTAGCGGTTATCCATCATACCGCCTGCAATGGGATTGCCATAGTGGTACCGTGGCACGCCTGCCATACGGTTATTATAGTACACATCTGCAGGTGACTGCTGAGCCTGTGCATACGGATTGGTCTGTGGGGGTGCAGGATAATACTGTGGCTCAGGAGTATATACCACCGTGGGTTGAGCAGGCTGAGCATTATACCCTGCAGGGATATAACCGGGATTATACACCGGAGCAAAACCACCTGCCTGATGGGGGTACTGCACATAACCTTGAACAGGCACCTGCTGTTGGGGATAATCCGTCGCTGTTGCCTGTGGGGAGGGTCTGTCAACAACCTGCTCCTGTGCAGGAGAATCAGCACAGTCAGTATCTTCTGCAGTCGGTTGATTATTAACGGACTCTGTGCCCTGACAGCCTGTATAAATGTTAGGGTTATTATCCATAACTTTTCCTTTCCTTAGTAAGCAATTGTGATATCGGGAAAATTATATCAACTTTTCATATAAATATCAACAGATAAATTGTGTCCGCAAAATGAATTTTTACAATATGTAGTGTTGCGAAAAATGCAAAAACAATGTATAATTTTGTTATTAATGTATTAAAGGATGGTTCGACCATGGAAAAGAAAGTTCATAAGCTCATAATTGCAGGGGAAGAGTACCGCATTGTTTCTGACGAAAGCTCAGACTATATGCAGGAGCTTGCACACGAGCTTGATGTTAAAATGACAGGTATATTAAGAGGCAGCCGCGTTTCAACCACACAGGCGGCTATCCTTGTTGCGTTACAATATGCCGATGAAGCGGCAAAAAACAGCGGTAATGCTGACAGTCTTCGTTCACAGCTCAAATCATACCTTGAGGATGCCGCACAGGCAAAAAGCGAGCGTGATTTTTATAAACGTGAGCTTGAGCGCATAAAGGCTGTTTCCGTTGCAGAAGAGAATAATTCAGGCAGGCTTTGGTGACAATTATGGAAATGAAAATCAAAAAAATCCGCCCTAACGCCAAGGTTCCTCAGCGTGCCACAGGGGGTAGCGCAGGTCTTGATTTATGTGCGTGTATTGATGAGCCCATAACCCTCTCAGGGGGTGAAACCGCACTCGTACCCACAGGTGTTGCAATTGCCCTTCCCTCGGCAGAATATGGTGCATTTGTTTTTCCCCGCAGCGGTATTGCAATCAAGCACGGCATCGGTCTGCTTAACTCCGTCGGTGTTATAGACAGCGACTACCGGGGTGAAATTATGGTAGGTGTCATTAACCAGGTTAACCGTAGCTATACCATTGAGCCCGGCGAAAGAATTGCCCAGATGGTTATTATGCCTGTTTCTATGATGCCTGTTACTGAGGTTTCAGAGCTTGACGACACAGAGCGTGGCGCAGGCGGTTTCGGTTCAACAGGTAAAAAGTAAGGAGATATACACTTGTCTACTATAGCGGCTATTGCCACCGCACAGGCGGCATCAGGTTTAGGTACAATTAAAATTTCCGGTGAAAATGCGCTGACCATTGCGGACAGCGTTTTTTCTGCTGTTTCGGGTAAGAAAATATGTGAAACACCGGGTTACAGAGCCCTTTACGGCAAGGTTCACGACGGCGAAACCGTTATTGATGATGCTGTTGCCCTGATATTCAGAGCACCAAAAAGCTATACGGGTGAGGATGTTGTTGAAATCAGCTGTCACGGTGGCTTGTACATTCTTAAGCGCGTGCTCCGAGCAGTTCTTAATGCAGGTGCACTGCCTGCAGAGGGCGGCGAGTTTACAAAGCGTGCCTTCCTTAACGGCAAAATGGACCTTTCGGAGGCAGAGGCTGTTATGGCACTAATATCTGCATCGGGCGAAGAGGCACGTGCCGCAACCCTTAATGCGCTTGACGGTGCACTCAGCCGTGAAATTGCCGCTTGTCGCGATAAGCTGGCTGTAACTGCCGCATTTATGGCGGCATGGGTAGATTACCCTGACGATGAAATCCCCGAGCTTTCCGATGAACAGCTTTTGTCCACCCTTGAGGAGGTTAAAGCGTCCCTCACATCATTGCTTGCAGGTTTTGATGCAGGCAAGGCTATTCTTGATGGTGTTGATACTGCAATTGTCGGCAGACCGAATGTAGGTAAATCCACTCTTCTTAACGCCCTTTCGGGTACAGACAGAGCCATTGTTACATCTGTTGCAGGCACCACCCGCGATGTGCTTGAAGAAACAGTCAAGGTAGGCAACGTAACCTTGCGACTTGCAGATACGGCAGGAATACGCACCGATACTGACGATGAAATTGAAAAAATCGGTGTATCCCGTGCAAGGGAGCGCTTTGACAGAGCCACACTTGTGCTTATGGTGCTTGATGCACAAAGCCCCCTGACAGACGACGACAGAGAGCTTGTTAAAATGTGCAACAACAAAAACTGTGTTATAGTTATTAACAAAACAGATGGTGACATTCTGCTTGATGTTGATGAAATAAAAGCTTTAAGCAACAGTCCCATTGCCGAGATTTCTGCAAAAAATCGCCAAGGACTTGAAGCACTTACAGAAATAATTGAAAATGTACTCGGCACAGCAGGGTTTGACCCCTCTGCCCCGCTTATTACAACTGAAAGACAACGCAGCTGTGTGCTTAAAGCCACAGAAAATGTGGCAGAGGCACTCGACGCTGTGAATATGGGCATAACAGCCGATGCAGTTAATGTGTGCATTGACTGTGCTATTGAAAACCTGAGTATTCTGACAGGTGAAAAAGCAACGCAAACGGTTGTTGATGAGGTTTTCAAAAACTTCTGTGTGGGAAAATGAGACTTGATTTTCCAGGTGGTGAATAATTATGAAAAAACAAATTTCAATAATTTTAGTAATCATACTTCTATCGACTATGTTTTCTGCTTGCGAAAATACAAAGCCCGACTTTTCGTCAAGTGCTTTTACAACAGACACGACAACAGCGACAAATGTCAAAGAGGAAGCAATAATACTTCAGAATAATCCTATTCGCAAAAGCGTGTTTAATTCATTTTTCCTTAATAATAAAATGGATTTTTCAAATGTTAGCAGAGCAACTATTGAAATCAATGATGATATATGGGTAATTAACGGAAAAGAATACTATTCCAACAGCACTACATATCCTTGGGGAAGTAACGATTCCTTCTGGAGCATTAATTTACAACGTATGAAGCCGTGCGGTAAAAGCGACGAAGTGTTACTTTATTCTTATGACGGCAAATGTGATAATGACATTCTTATGGCTGATTATGCAAACAATTCCTATTTCCTTTCTCACGGAGATATTCTGGACCCGTATCAGTATGAGTTTAGTGACTTCGGTTTTGAATATCAAAAAAAAGACTATAAAACTATAGAGGAAATCAACACCGAAAAATTATGGGCGGCGCATTTAAATGGCGAAGGCATATCTATGAATACAAAGAATAACGAGCTAATAGTCAGATTCCATTTGAAATGCAGACCTGAGCTTATTTATACTGTTCATTTTACCAACGGCGATGGTGTATATACATCTTCCGAACCATTCAAGCCCACCGTTATACCGACACAAAACAAACAAAACCAAACACACCCGACACCTGAAGACATTATAGAAGATGAAATGGTGAACTACTATGGTTATTCGACACACACGAGCGTTTTTGATAAGAACATACCGAGCTTTGATTTTTCTGACGTGGCAACTTCTGTAATCAAAGTAGGTGGCGATTTCTGGACTATCGATGGGAAAAACTATTTTTCCAACAAAATAGTTAGTCGGGCTTTAGTCGTTCCCGGAAGTTGGAGGGTCGATTTATCATACATGAAACCTTGCGGTAAGAATGATAAGGTTTTACTATATTCGTCAGACGGTAAAAAGGATAATGACATTATTGTTGCTGAATATGCAAACAACCTGTATTTCTTATCTTCCGGTGATATACTTGACCCATATAATTATTCTGTCAGTGATTTTTCATTCGAACTGTGGGAAGATTATTTGAAAGAATACGAAAGCGTCACATACGAAGAATTATGGAATGCACATCTTAATCTCGAGAGTTTTTCCGGTAGTTCAACAGATGCCGGCGGGTGCCCGAGTATTCGAATGAGATTAAAAAACAAACCGGAATTGATTTACTCTTTCTCATTCAACGTGAGCGAAGATAAAATATACAACTATTCATCTCCATTCGAACCTACAATTGCAGAATAAACTTATATAAAAACGGGCTACAACCTCTTTTTGAAGTTGTAGCCCTGTTTTTTGTTTCTTATTCTTCTATTGCAGCCTTCTTTGTGTTGATTTTGTAAAGAATTTCAGCATTGAATTTTTCTGTACGGTCATATCTGTATATGCCGTTTAATTCCTGCTCAACATCTGTAAGCTGTGTATAACAGAAGCCTATCATTTTCGGATTGTCAATAAGTGTTGTGGTAAGACCGTCATAGCGCTCATAGAACTCCTCAAGTGATGTGGCGGCGTTACCGTAGCCCCATGCCTTTTCTTTATCATTCTCGTTAAAGGCTGCAAGCTCAACTCTGATTCCGCCGTATTCACTCATAAATACAGGCTCGCCGTTCCAGGTCTGTCTGTGACCCTGATGGTCAAAGAGAATATTTTTCTCGGCAAGATCGTTATAATGACCCTTGAAAACTGCAACATCCTGGTCATAATCGTGAACATCAAATATATCTGTTTCAACATGGAAGTTACCGCTTGTGTCAATGCAGGGGCGTGTTTTATCCATAGCCTTTACAGTTCTGTAAACCATGCGCAGAACATCATCATCCTGCTTTCTGCCGTTAATATCCCATGTTTCGTTATAGGGACACCAACCGATAATTGAAGGATGGTTGAAATCACGCTCGATTTCCTCCTCAACCTCAAGGAGATAGTAGCGAATTGAATCAAACTTGGACCAGTCCATACCCCAGTTTGCGTGCTCACCCCAAACAATGTAGCCTAATTCGTCACAGTAGTGAAGGAAAAGGGGCTCGAAAATCTTTTCGTGAAGACGTGCACCGTTGAAGCCAACCTTCATTGAAAGGAGAATGTCGTTCTTAAGTGCCTCGGCTGAGGGTGCTGTGTAAATACCGTCGGGATAAAAGCCCTGGTCAAGAACAAGACGCTGGAAAACGGGCTTGCCGTTGATTTCAACTGCCTTATCGGTAAGCCTTACCTCACGAAGACCGAAGTAGCTTGTTACAACGTCACCGCCGAAGGAAAGTGTAAGGCTGTAAAGACCGCCCTTGCCAACCTCCCAGAGGTGCTTTTCAGAAAGGTTAACAGTAAGTGTAGCTGTCTGACCGAAGCACTCTGCCTTTGCTGAGCCAACCTCCTTGCCGTCCCAGAAGGCTGCTGCGGAGAAATCGCCCTTACCGTTAAGGTCCGCTGTAATTGTTACGCTACCCTCTGCAATGTTGGGATAAACCTTGAAATTCTTGATATAGTTTTCGGGGCAGAACTCCATATAAACCGTCTGCCAGATACCTGTTGTGCGTGTATAGTCGCAATCGTGTGAATAGCAAAGCTCACTCTGCTTACCGCGACCCTGATGATAGTCACGTGTGTCGTCCTCAGCATAAACCGTGATAACGTTGTCGCCCTCTTTGAGGAATTTTGTTGCATCAATTCTGAAGGAAATGTAACCGCCGAAGTGCTCACCTGCAAACTCACCGTTTACATACACTCTTGCGTGGAAGTCAACCGCACCGAAAACAATAAATGCCTTGCCCTTTGAAAGCTGTTCTTTTGTGAGATTTACTGTTTTTTTGTACCATACAGCCGCCATAAAATCCTTGTAGCCGATGCCTGAAAGCTCACTTTCGGGGCAGAATGGAACTATGATTTTTTTGCTGAAGGGTACATCAACATTGTACAGTTTTCTGTCAATACCGCTGTTTCCGAAGTCGAATTCGAAATCCCACTCACCGTTAAGGTTTATGTAATCAGCTCTGTAAAATCCGGGATTGGGGTGTTCATTTCTTGGTATCATACTAAAAACTCCTAAAAATTATTTTAACAAAAATTATTTTAAGTAAATAAGCAGGACAGCTATATCCGCAGGTGAAACACCGCTTATACGTGATGCCTGTCCTATGGTTTCGGGTCTGATTTTCTTAAGCTTCTCGGTAGCCTCAAGGCGAAGATTTGTTACCTTGTCGTAGTCAATATCAGGTGGTATTTTCTTCACCTCAAGACGTTTCAGCTCCTGCACCTGTGCCAGCTGACGCTTTATATAACCCTCGTACTTCAGATTAATTTCATCCTGTTCAAATACCTGTCGGGGTAAATCGGGGCGTTTTTTATCAAAGGGAG
>JAZULH010000095.1:0-5130 GCA_045602985.1 Acutalibacteraceae bacterium
TAAATTCAAATTACAAACACCATGTATTTTATAAACTTCACCATAGTCAAAATGAACATTTATTTTATTTGTTCCTTTTTGAAGTTGATGTGTTGATTGTTGCATAAGTTTTTTGCCATGATAAACTGCAATTCGTATTTTTCTGTCATCGTCCCACGGAACATTATCAACTAAATTAAACACGGGTTCCCTATCAACTTTCTTTCCGAACAATTCATCGATACTAATAGAAAAAACACTTGCAATTTCCGGCAAAAGCGTAATATCAGGCGAAGAAATTTTTTGTTCCCATTTCGAAACGGCTTGAGTAGAAACATTCAACTTCCCGGCAAGCTCCTCCTGTGTCATTGCATTCATTTTTCTATGGTAGGCAATTCTTTCACCTATGCTGTTTTTCATTTTCATATCTTTCCTTTCTACATTCTTGCATTAAGTTTTTTTGCTGATTTAATTATACATAGGTAGGTGAAAAAATAAAAGGTATTGTTTGGATTGTTACTATCCTTGCTGGTTGATATTACACCGTTTTTCCTACAAATTAAACTCGCTTGTCATACGTGCAACTCCGTTGTCGTCAGGCACATAATCAATGGTTCTACCGTTGTATATCCGCAAGGAGTTGTGTTATATGTTATTATAAAGTTCACAAAGGATGATTTTAAATAATAAACTGAGAGGATAAATTATTATCCTCTCAGTTAGTTAGTTGTATAAAAATCAAAAACCCGAACGTGTCACCATTGATGACAAGGTTCGGATAATTTGACTTTGGTGGGAGCGGGTGGATTCGAACCACCGAAGGCGGTGCCAACAGATTTACAGTCTGCCCCCTTTGGCCACTCGGGAACACTCCCACATATACTTTATTCAATTGTGAATAAAAATGGAGCTGGTGGACGGACTCGAACCCCCGACCTGCTGATTACAAATCAGCTGCTCTACCAACTGAGCTACACCAGCGTCTCAACGCTTGACTACTATATCATAAATAAAATTTACTGTCAAGTATTTTTTTATAAAATTATAAATTATTTTTTTGCCATGTTTTGTCTGCGTTTTAAAAGAGTGTCCGCGTGGCTTCATATTGGAGCGCAAGTGTGTATATAATAAGTATATAGCTTTATGTTGTGGAGTTAACTGTTAATCAATTGTAAACATTTTTGCCTGTGGTGAAAAAATTTGGCAAAACCCCTTGATTTTTTCTTAAAATGGGGTATCATATATTTAGCACTCCGAGGATGAGAGTGCTAACACGACATATAATTACATTTATAATAGGAGGTAATCCAAATGACACTTAAACCATTAGGCGACAGAGTCGTTCTTAAATTCTGCGAGGCAGAGGAAACTACCAAGGGCGGTATTATTCTTGCTGCTGCCGCACAGGAAAAACCCCAGACTGCTGAAATTATTGCAGTTGGCCCCGGCGGAATTGTTGACGGCAAAGAGATTAAAATGCAGGTTGCTGTAGGCGACAAGGTTATTCTCAGCAAATATTCAGGCACAGAGGTAAAGGTCGATGGCGAAACATACATTATTGTGCGCCAGAGTGACATTCTTGCTATTGTTGAATAAAGCATACACGGGTTACGTTTTATCCACCCTAACTAACGGAGGTTTTTATTATGGCTAAACAGATAATTTACGGCGAGGATGCTCGTAGAGCCCTTCAGGCAGGTATCGACAAGCTCAGCGATACAGTTAAAATCACATTGGGACCTAAGGGCAGAAATGTTGTTCTTGACAAGAAATACGGTGCACCCCTCATCACAAACGACGGTGTTACAATTGCTAAAGAGGTTGAACTTGAGGACCCCTTTGAGAATATGGGCGCACAGCTTGTAAAAGAGGTTGCTACAAAGACAAATGATGTTGCCGGTGACGGTACTACAACCGCTACACTCCTTGCACAGGCGCTTGTGCGTGAGGGTATGAAGAATGTTGTTGCAGGCGCAAACCCCATGGTTCTTAAAAGAGGTATCAAGAATGCAGTTGAGAATGTTGTTGCAACAATCAAGGCAAATTCCAAGCCTGTTACAAGCTCAAGCGATATTGCACGTATTGCAACTATTTCTGCGGCAGACGAAAATGTTGGTAACCTTATTGCAGAGGCTATGGATAAGGTAACTGCAGACGGTGTTATCACCGTTGAGGAGAGCAAAACTGCTGAAACAAGCTGTGATGTTGTTGAGGGTATGCAGTTTGACCGCGGTTACATTTCACCCTATATGGTAACAGACACAGACAAGATGGAGGCAGTTATCGATGACCCCTTCATCCTTATTACAGATAAGAAAATCACAAATATCCAGGAGATTCTTCCTCTTCTTGAAAAAATTGTTCAAGCAGGTAAAAAGCTTGTTATTGTGGCAGAGGATATTGAAGGCGAAGCTCTTGCAACTCTTCTTGTAAACAAGCTCCGTGGCACATTCACCTGTGTTGGTGTTAAGGCTCCCGGCTTTGGCGACAGAAGAAAAGAAATGCTCCGCGATATTGCAATTCTTACAGGCGGTGAGGTTATTACAGAGGAGCTGGGTCTTGAGCTTAAGGATGCTGATGTTTCACAGCTGGGTCGCGCACGTCAGATTAAAATCAGCAAGGAAAACACCATCATTGTTGACGGTGCAGGCAATCCCGATGAAATAACTGCAAGAGTTACACAGATTAAAGCACAGATTGAAACAACAACATCTGACTTTGACAGAGAAAAGCTCCAGGAAAGACTTGCAAAGCTTGCAGGTGGTGTGGCTGTTATCCGCGTAGGTGCAGCAACCGAAACAGAAATGCGCGAGATGAAGCTCCGTATTGAGGATGCTCTTGCAGCAACAAAGGCAGCTGTTGAAGAGGGTTATGTTGCAGGCGGCGGTGTTGCATTGCTCAATGCTATTCCCGCACTTGATGAGTACATTCTTTCACTTACCGATGCTGATGAAAAAACAGGTGCAAGAATTGTGCGCAAGGCTATTGAAGAGCCTGTTCGCCAGATTGCGGCAAACGCAGGTCTTGAAGGCTCTGTTATCATTGACGGCATACTCCGTTCCGGCAAGGAGGGCTACGGCTTCGACTTTGCAAGCGAGGAGTACACAGATATGACAGAGGCAGGTATCCTTGACCCCACAAAGGTAACACGCTCAGCACTTCAGAATGCCTCAAGTGTTGCGGCAATGGTTCTTACAACAGAGAGCCTTGTTACAGATAAGCCCGACCCTGCAGCAGATGCAGCAGCAAGTGCAGCGGCTATGGCAGCGGCACAGGGCGGCGGAATGTATTAAGCTTTTTATAATGTCGGATGTTCGCAAGGACATCCCACATTTTGCTTTTCTGTGCAATTATGTTATTTGTGGGCAGGATTTTTAGTATAATAATCATATTGTATGGTAAAAATTTCGTTTTTTCGTTGACAGTTTTGATTTATATTGGTATAATCACAGTTATAAAGGGGGCAAATACCATGAAAAAAATTTCATTAAAGGTAATTTCCGTAATAATGGTTATGACTTTGCTTTGCGGTCTTTTTTCAACATCTGCAGTTGCCGCTAAAGCAGTAGATTACAAAATCACCAACCCTTACCAGAGCGTTATGGCTTATCTGGGCAGTGATTCCAACCATTACAAAACAAATCTTCACACACACTCTACATACAGTGATGCTAACATCAACCTTGCAACAATGGTTAAGGGTCACTATAACAAGGATTTTGACATTCTTGCAATGGCAGACCACGGTGTTATCGGCGTTGAGTGGAACGAAACTCCCACATTGCTTCCGTTGTATTACTACAACTATGCAATGCTCAACAACCAGCAGCACCTTACAGATGAGGAGTACGAGGGTATCCTCACAGGCTCTTACAGGACAGAGACAACCTACCGTAAGAATGACCGCGGTATGCAGTGTGTTACAGGCGCTATTGAGGCAAACTATCTTGTTGCTCAGAAGAACCACATCAACGGTTACTTTATGGAAGATAACCGTACAGAGGGCGTTATGGGTAACGAGGGCGACTTTGAAACAATGGTTAAGATGATTGAGGATGCCGGCGGTATCTCACACATCAACCATCCCGGTGACTGGCTCGGCTCTGCTTCAAGTGAGCTTGTTTACGATGAGGACGGCAATCTTCTTTATAACGATAAGGGCGAGCCCTTGACAAAGGGTTACCAGATTGCTACAGATTCCAAGAATGTTCAGTTCTTTGCAAACCTTTTCAGAAAATACGATACCTGTCTCGGTATTGAGGTTTACAACGCATTTGACAGACCCACAAGCAGTGACCGTGTACTTTGGGATGAGCTTCTTAAGGTTGTTATCCCCGAGGGCAGAAATGTTTGGGGCTTTGCTAACAACGATGCTCACAGACTTGAGGATATTGATACATCCTTTATGGATTTTGTTCTTCCCTCATACTCAATGGCAAATGTTGAAACTGCTATGAAGAATGGTACCTTCTTTGCAGTTGGCAGATATGAAGCAGGCGAAAGAATCGGCCATGGCGATGCTTATCCCCAGGTTAAGGGTATCAGCGTTGACGAGGTTAATGACGTTATTACAATTATCGGTAAGAACACAGACAAAATCAACTGGATTGCAGACGGCAAGATTATCCGCACAGAAACAAACTCTGTTGACGGTGTTGTAGTTTCCAAGGTTTACCTCAGAGAGCACACCGACGATATCAGCTGTTATGTACGTGCAGAGCTTGTTGGTGAAGGTGGCGTAACACTTACACAGGCATTTGTTTGTGATGATGGTAATATGGACGCGCTCATTAACAGAGGCGCTGCAGCTGCTCCCAATGTTGACATTATTGCTCTTATCCGTTCATTCCTTAAGATGATTCTCAGATCAATGGCTTCCTTCAGAATCGTTGACTGATTAAATTAAAAAAGTATCGGCTGTTGCAATTGCAACACCCGATTATTTTTGTATCTTTAGCAAAGACAAAACCCCCGGTTCTACCGGGGGAATAAAAACGCTTTAGTAAAAACAAAACGTGGCGAGCAATGGCAAGCCACAAAAAGCAGTAGAGAAGAGATTAACCTCCAAGTATAATAGAAATGGTTTGGCAGCCGCATTACTAAAATACTGGAGGTTAAAAACATGTTCAAAAAAGATGGTAACAACGAAAT
>JAZULH010000096.1:0-8594 GCA_045602985.1 Acutalibacteraceae bacterium
GTTTCGCTCTCGCTCTTAGGTCCCCCCTCGCGCGAGTGCCTTAAGATAATATCACAATCATCTTCCGTTGTCAACATCTTTTTTTAACTTTTTTTCACCTTTTTACACCCTCCCGGGTGGTTCGGTGTTCCGTAGGTTAAAAAGTGTTTTTTGTGAGCTCTCTGTCCGCAAGAACCTCGCTCTGTTAAACACCTATTGGTTGTCAACGGGACTGTATTATACATAACACAACAGCAAAAGTCAAGCATAATTTTCAAAAAAATTCAAATCTTTTTAAGAAAATTTCTGCCCTCACAAGATGTTGTATATGCACCTGTTTTTCACCACAATTTTCCTGTTCAAAACTTTGTAGATTCAATGTATAAAACCACTTTGACTGATTATGCTATTAAAAACCACTAATATGAGGTGAATTATGAAACACAATAAACCTTTTTCTTTTTTTAGCGCCACTGTGCAGAGCAGACCATTCAAAAACCTTTGTGTTGTATTATGCATTGCCATTATAATAGGTATAGGCACTGTTGTTTCTGTAAGGGAGCATCGCACACAGGATACCCAGGTTCTTTCCCGTATCGGTTCCCGCGGTGATGAAGTAAGGCGAATTCAGCAAAAGCTAAAATCGCTTGGTTTTTTCAGCGGATCGGTTGACGGTATATACGGAGTAAAAACCCAGAGTGCCGTAAAACGATTCCAAAAGTCTGTGGGTATTACTGCGGATGGGATTGCCGGACCGAAAACACTTTTATACCTGGGATTGGGAAACACCTCCTCTTCATCAGGAGCATACAGCTCCTCAGATATTTACCTGCTTGCAAAGGTTATTGCTGCAGAGGCACGTGGCGAAAGCTACACGGGACAAGTTGCAGTTGGTGCAGTTGTTCTGAACAGAGTTGACTCCGCCTCATTCCCCGACACCGTAGCCGGAGTAGTTTACCAGAAGGGTGCTTTTTCCGCAGTTACAGACAGCAACTGGAGTGTATCCCCCACAGCAGAGTCACGCAAGGCTGCTCAGGATGCTCTTAACGGTTGGGACCCTACGGGCGGTGCTCTCTATTACTACAATCCCGCAAAAACATCTAACAAATGGATACGCACACGTCCCGTTATAACAACCATAGGGAAACACGTGTTCTGCAGATAATCCCTATACTATTATATATAGTATAACCTACAAAGACTGCCTGCCCTCACATAAAGTGAAGCAGGCACTTTTAATTTAAAAAGCAATCGGTCATTTTGTCCTGTGAATATTATATATTAAGTTTTCATTTTTCTGCATACCTGTATGATTTCTCGAAAAAATAATTAAAGGTAATTTAACTTTGTTATTTTTTCGACAAAAAGTAATAAATCACTTGCTAAAAAGCGAGATTTATAGTATGCTAATATGGGGAAAATTGGAAGGCGTGTTTTCTTATATATACCTATTATATATACGTCTTTCCTTAAGAATATATATTTCCTTTCCGCAGTTTATCTGCAATCTTATTATTAAAAGGAGAAAAGCAAAATGCAAAAGGTTCAGTTTACCGAAACAGTGTTGCGCGATGCCAACCAGTCACTAATAGCAACACGTATGAAATTCAGCGAGTTTGAGCCCATCCTTTCAGAGCTTGACAAGGCAGGCTACTACTCATTGGAGTGCTGGGGCGGTGCAACATTTGACTCTTGCCTGCGCTACCTTAAGGAGGATCCGTGGGAAAGACTGAGAAAAATCAAAAAGGCTTGCCCTAACACAAAGCTTCAGATGCTTCTGAGAGGTCAGAACCTGTTGGGCTACCACCACTATCCCGATGATGTTGTTCGGATGTTCGTTAAAAAGTACATTGAGAACGGTATTGACGTTATCAGAATATTCGACGCCCTTAATGACGTTAAAAATATTGAGGTTGCTGTTGATGAAACTGTTAAAAACGGTGCAATTGCATCAGGTGCAATCTGCTACACAATCAGTCCTATACACACATTGGACTCTTATGTAGAGCTTGCTAAAAATATGCAGAAGCTGGGCTGTCAGACAATTGCCATTAAGGATATGGCAGGTATTCTCAGCCCTGCAGAGGCATACAAGCTTGTTTCATCACTCAAAGAGGCGGTTGACCTTCCCCTTGTTCTGCACACACACTGCACAACAGGTCTTGGCTTTATGACCTGCCTTAAGGCTGTGGAAGCAGGCGTTGATGTTATCGATACAGCCATTTCAACAATGTCGGGCGGTACAGCACAGCCCGCAACTGAAACACTCAACTACACACTTGCAGAGCTTGGCTATGAAACAGGCCTTAACTCTGAGGCTCTGAGAAATATTGCAGACTTCTTCAAGCCCATCAGAACAGAGGCTCTTGAAAGCGGTCTTCTTAACCCCACAGTTCTCTGCACAGACTCAAAGGCACTTGATTATCAGGTTCCCGGCGGTATGCTCTCAAACCTTGTTGCACAGCTTACAGCACAGGGCAAGATGGATAAATTTGACGAGGTTCTTCTGGAAACTCCCCGAGTTCGCGAAGATTTGGGCTATCCTCCCCTTGTTACACCCATGAGCCAGATGGTTGGTGTGCAGGCAACAAACAATGTTCTTGCAGGTGAACGCTACAAGAATGTTTCAAAGGAAGTTAAATCATACCTTAAGGGTGAATACGGCAGTGCACCCGGTAAAGTTAACGAGGATGTAAAGAAACAGATTCTCGGCGATGAGAAGGAAATTGAAGGCAGATATGCTGATACACTCGAGCCTGCATTTGAAGCCGCAAAGGCTGAGATTGGCAAAAAGGCAAAGAGTGATGAGGATGTGCTTTCATACATTGCCTTCCCCACCCAGGCTGAAAGCTTCTTTGACTACCGCGATGAAATGGCATCAAAGACATACAGCTACGAATTCAAGGCTATCGACTAAGGAGGAATTAATATGATGTTTCTTCCTTTAATGCAATTATCGGAGGCTTTAAGCACTTCGGGTCTTGGCTTTACTATTGTTATCATCGTGCTTGCAGTTCTTGCAATTTTCGTTAAATTGCTTTCAAAAGTATTTGGCAGTAAAAAGTCCAAATCATCGGAACCGGCTGCAGAAGAGCAGGCGCCAAAAGCTGAAGTAATTACAGAAGCTGCACCCCCTGCTGCGGTTGAAGAGCCTGCTTGCGATGAACCTGTTATCCCCCATATACCGGGCTATGTGGTTCTTGATGGCGTTTCAGAGCAGGATGCCGCTGTGGTTATGGCTATAACATCCCACAAAACAGGCATTGACCTTGCTCACCTTGATTTTAAATCAATCAAGCGTCTTAACCAGAACCCTGTTCTTGAAAATGTTGAGGAACAGGATGCTGCCGCAATTATGGCTATTACAGCGGACAAAACAGGTATTCCCCTTGAAAATCTTATATTTAACTCAATTAAAAGAGTGGAGGATTAAGTTATGAAATATAATGTTACATTAAACGGTAAAATTTACGAGGTTGACGTTACTGAGAGTGATGCTGTTGTTACAGGCATTTCACAGGTGCCCGTGGGTGCAGTTGTTGCCGCACCTGCTCCTGTTGCAGCTGCCCCTGCTCCTGCAGCAGCACCCGTTGCCGAAGCACCTGCAGCACCTGCTGCTCCCGCACCCGTAACTGCAGACGGCACACCGGTTAAGGCTCCCATGCCCGGTACAATTCTTGCTGTTAAAAAGAGTGTGGGCGATGCTGTTAAGGCAGGCGACGTTATTG
Organism: Acutalibacteraceae bacterium; assembly: GCA_045602985.1. Classification (GTDB taxonomy): domain Bacteria; phylum Bacillota; class Clostridia; order Oscillospirales; family Acutalibacteraceae; genus DTU089. The sequence continues at coordinate 3,708 of JAZULH010000096.1, forward strand.
TTGTGCTTGAGGCTATGAAGATGGAAAACGACATCGTTGCTCCCTGCGACGGTACAGTTAAATCCATCAACGCTCCTAAGGGAACAACAGTTAATACTGACGACGTTCTTGCAGTTATCTGATTTAATCTGCAAAAAGCGGGGGAGTTTTTAATATCTCCCCCTTTATTTTTACTATTTTTTCACAAGGACTGATTATTATAGATATCACTACTATTTTAACCAATCTTTGGGAGCAATCAGGCTTCGCCTCTCTTCAGATAGAAAATCTGATTATGATTGGTGTGGCAATATTCTTCTTAGTACTTGCCATCAGATTCAAGTTTGAACCCCTTTTGCTTGTTCCCATTGCTTTTGGTATTTTGCTTGCCAACCTGCCCGGCGCAAACATTATGCTGGACACAACCGGCGGTGAGCTTGGCAGCTACGGACAAGCCGCCGTTGAAGGCGCCCACTGGTTCGATTCAGGCATACTCAGGATTATGTATGTGGGTGTTAAATCCAGCTTATTCCCCTGTCTTATCTTCCTTGGCGTTGGCGCCATGACCGATTTTGGTCCCTTACTTTCAAACCCCATAAGTCTTCTTTTAGGTGCTGCAGCACAGCTTGGCGTCTACTTTGCCTTTGTTTTTGCCATTGTGCTCGGCTTTGCACCCGAGGAAGCTGCATCAATTGCCATTATCGGCGGTGCAGACGGCCCTACAGCCATCTTCCTTACATCAAAGCTTGCTCCCCATTTGCTGGCACCCATTGCCCTTGCGGCATATTCATATATGGCACTTATACCTATCATTCAGCCGCCAATTATGAAGCTTCTTACAACTGAAAAAGAGCGCAAGGTTGAAATGAAGCAGCTGCATACTGTTTCTAAAACCATGAAGATTATCTTCCCTGTAGCGGTTCTCCTTTTCTGCGCCACACTTCTTCCCTCAGTTGTTCCGCTTTTAGGTATGCTGATGCTTGGTAATCTTTTCCGCGAATGTGGTGTTACAGACAGGCTGTCGGATACTGCACAGAATGCACTTATGAACATTGTTACAATTATGCTTGGCGTATGTGTTGGCGCTACTGCCAACGGTCAGGATTTCCTGCAGACAAGAACATTAAAAATTATAGCCCTCGGCTTGATTGCCTTCTGCTTCTCAACTGTAGGCGGTGTGTTCTTCGGCAAGCTCCTTTATATTATTACAAAAGGCAAAATCAATCCCCTCATTGGTGCAGCAGGTGTTTCTGCTGTTCCCATGGCAGCACGTGTTGCACAAAACGAAGGCAGAAAATATAACCCCACCAACTTCCTTCTTATGCACGCTATGGGTCCCAACGTGGCAGGTGTTATCGGCTCAGCAGTAGCGGCAGGCTTCCTGCTGGCGGTGTTTGGCTAAAAGGCTGAATTAAAGACCATTCGGTAAATCCCGAATGGTCTTTGTTTTTTTATATTTTAAAGGTAAATGAAACAAGATAGCAATCCGAGCTTTTTTTTGCCTTTACCAGTTCCCCGTCGTAAGTTGCGTATTTCAGATCCCACTCACCGCCATCCGAGGGAACAATCTCAATTGTAACAGAATATGTATGACCAGCTACGAAAGCGTCTGTTTTATCAAGATTCGCATCCTCTGTTACGTCATACCATGCTATTCCGTTATAAATGTTTCCGTAATCCTCTGCATAAAGCTCATACTCTGTGCTGACAATGCTTGCACTGTATGTGGGCAATACACCTGCAACAGGCTTTATAATGCCGGTAACTTCAATACAATCATAGTTTTTGGAATCTGCAGCTAAAAGTGCAATTGAGGCACAATCCAATGCATCGACATAACCATCCTCGGCGTAATCGCAGAGCGACAGCTCATATTCCTCTTCATCAGTTGTATAGTAGGGAACCTCATTTATATTTCTTACTGTTATATTAACAACCCTCTGATAATCAATAACATCAATTTCTCCGTCCATATCACAATCGCCTTTTTTTGCAATATATATGTCCAGATTGATTGTTCTGTTGTTTTCAATGGATATATAGTATTTTCGCTCAACATGCTCCGATTTATTTACTGTTAATATATACTCTCCGGGGGGAATTTCACTTATATAATAATCATACGGGGAATTATATAAAGTTGTTTCCAGGAAAAGCTCATCACGGGTTGCCTCATACAATTCGATTGTAACATCGTTGTCCTCGTCATTTTGTGTGCTTGCTACAGAGCCGCAAAGTACATTTTCTGCTTTTTCACAGGGTTCAAATTCATACATTAAAACAACAGATTTGTTACTGCCCCATATTTCTGCATCAAAAGCATTTATTTTTGCGGCAGACAGATTGAAGGTATAGTTCTCCTTCGGGGAAAGGTAAACCTCCAGCTGATATACATGACCCTCAATAAATTTGTCCTCACCAATAATCAGATTGGCACCTTCCGTAACATCATACCAACCAACACCGTATTGATAATAGATGTCATTTTTACTTTCATTTAACGTGTATTTATCGTTATCGGGATACACATTATAGCAGGGAACAGCCCCAGCCACCGGTTCCCTTAAAAGCGCCAGTGCTACGGTTCTGATAACTGTATCTGCACACTCAACAAAAGAAAGCGAAGCTACATAATATCCGTCAGCCTCATAAAAAGATGCTTCTTTGCCGTTAATTGTCACAGATGTTAAGGGTACTTCACAACCCTCACACTTTTTCAGGAGAATTGTTACCTCATAAATATGGTCATACAAGAATGTATCTGTAACATCCATATTACTCTGACTTGTGGTATCAAACCAAGTTACACCCTCATAAATATAGCCCTCGGTTTCCTCGTACAGTTCAAAGAAATCGCTTTCAACGCTGACTGAATAATCCGGTGTTTCACCATCCGCAGGCTCGCTTACTCCGGTAACTGCAACAGCTCCGTCAGTATCTACATACACATATTCGCCAAAGGTGTAGCTGATGATATAAAAGTCATCAGAAACAGCAACTTCAGCAGAAATTCCGTTAACAAAAGCACTTTCAAGCGTCCATGGGTTACCTTCCTTGGGCACAACCAGAATTGTTAGCTTATACACCTTATCAGCTTCAAAGGGTGTGTTTTCATCAATATTTGTGTCATCAGTCAGGTTGTACCAGGTAATACCGTTTATCACGTACCCATAGTCTTCACCGAAAAACTCATAGTAATCTCCTGTTATGGTTCCGTTATAATCAGGTAAAAATCCCACATCAGGAGCATCGATATCAGTTATTTCTACAATTGTTCCGTCACTTTCTGCATAAGCTGATGTTGAAACACAGCAAAAGCACAATGAAAATGCTGCAAAAATTGAAATAATCCGAATTATCCTCTTTTGTAATCCGCAAAAATTCATTACCGTCTCTCCTTTTTTGTATTTCGTTGACACTATCTGTGCCTTATGATATAATTTTACTTATACAGAGTGTGTCAGGGATTATTACCCTATATACTTATACAATTTTATTTTATATCTTAATTGAATCAAAAACCCCACACTTTTTTAAAATAAAAGTGTGGGAAACGGTGTTTTTTATACAAACAGTGTGGGAAAAGTGTGGGAAAGCTTTTTTCCGTGTTGAGGAGAATATTATGAAAAGATTCCTTGCAGGTTTATTTTCTTTGTTATTAATATTGTTTGCTCTGGGTGGCTGTTCCTCTGCCGGCAGTAAAACCGACAGCCTTCTCGGAGTATATGTTGCTATTGCAGTCATTTCCCTGCTTATCCCCGTTTTTTATTTCGGGTTTATCAAAAAAAAGGATCTGTGGTTTATTCTTTTGTTGGTATCGGTTTTCATAGTTAATGCAGGTTATTTGTCCCTGGCAATTTCCACCACCCTTGAGGAAGCCCTGCTCGCTAACAGGATATCCTACCTTGGTTCCGTATTTTTACCCATGTCCATGCTGATGATAATCATCAACAACACAAAAATCAGATACACAAAAGCTTTACCGGTTATCCTTTTGTGTGTAGGCGTGATCATCTTCTTAATTGCCGCCACACCCGGTTATTGTGATATCTATTACAAAGAGGTCTCTTTAATTTCCACCAACGGTGTTTCTTCTTTAAGCAAAATTTACGGTCCATGGCATATTTCCTACCTTATATACCTTTTTGCATACTTTGGCTTAATGGTTGCAATTGTGGCTTTTTCTGCCGTAAAGAAAACAACTACATCAACCACTCATTCGGTAATCCTTGCATTGGCTGTTGTTGTTAACATCGGTGTCTGGCTGTTAGAGCAATTGGTTGAATTTGATTTTGAATTTTTGTCAATTTCGTATATAATAACAGAGCTTTTTCTTTTTGGCTTAAGGCTCATAATCCAGGACGAGGAAAAGCGAGCCCTTTCCCCCCCTCCCGTTCCCGAAAAAATCCTTACCGAAAACACAGTTAAAAGTGAGCAAAGCACTACTGATGTCGATACCGAACACTTAGCTTTATTTATTAAAGGAATCGCAACATTGACCCCCACGGAACGGGCTGTTTTTGACCTTTATATTGAAGGAAACGGCACAAAAGATGTAATGAGCAAGCTGAACATAAAAGAAAACACATTAAAATACCACAATAAAAACATCTACGGAAAATTATGTATCGCTTCCCGAAAACAGCTTCTGGAATTTGCAAAAGCAGCTAACCTGCAGGCAGAGAATCAATCCAATACTTTTTGACATATTTAAAACCGACTCCTTTCGGAGTCGGTTTCTTTTATTGCTGTTTGCTTTTTATAATATCTACAATCTGAGCTGTCTTTTCCTTCACAATATAAACATTCTCTTCCATTTCGGATGGGGATTTTTTCTTAATAACCTCTTCGTAATCACGAAGATTCTTTACGTTTACATCAAAAATTTGTTTTATTTCTTCCAAATCC
>JAZULH010000097.1:0-11963 GCA_045602985.1 Acutalibacteraceae bacterium
CTTTAACACTGCAAGCAAAAGAGACAACATCCCAAAGAAACTCTAAAAATGTGCCACTTGAGTCAATTCTAACAACCGGGTTATTTCCGCAATAAGTAAAAGAATTTATTCCGCTTAAAGCTCTGTTGTCAAGAACAACATCAGAATTTATAAACCTACCCGTTTCAGCATCATAATACCTTGACTGCAGATAATAGAGCTCCGTTTCACTATCCCAATAATAGCCACGGTATCTGAACGGGTTTACTTCATTCCAATCAAGAGCAGAGCCCTCTGTTGAGTTAACAACAGAGATAATATTTCCCCAAGCATCATATTGATACTCAACAACAGCATTTCCGTCTTTATCATAAAGAGCTATAACATCACCTAAAGCATTTGTGACAACGTAAATCATTGTCATATTGCCGTTGGCGTCAAAATATCTTATGCCCGATATAATGCCGTTGCTGTCATAGAAATAATATTTTTCAGCTCCGTTGCATTCTTCATACATCAACTGACCGCCAATGTATTGATAATTGGTTGTAACGCCATTAACTGTTTTAGAGCTTCTGAGACCGTCTGCATCATATTTATAAGTGACAGTTAAATCGTCGCCTATTTTATATTTCTTTAACTCTCTTGTATCCCAAGTTAAATCTGCACCACGGTAAGAAACAGGGTTGCCTATCTCATCATAATCGATATTTTCACCGTTATATGTTTTTAAGATATTCTTCCAGCCTGCATCACTGTCAACACCGTAAGCATAACTTATTGTCTGCTGAACTGCACCCAATGAGCCTGTTGTATATGCATAAATTTTCTTTGCGGTTATGTTACCGTAGTTATCATACTCATAAACATAAGTCTTGTTGTCGGTTTTGTTATTCTCTCTTATGAGCTGGTTCAGGCTGTCATATTCATAGCTTCTGAAAGCCTGACCGTTGAGCTTTATCGAGGTTATGTTGCCTAGGCTGTCATAGGCATAGCTATAAGCATTGCCGTCAACCGTTTCCGTTGCTATCTGCGTTGTGGTGTAATTACCGCCACGGGCAGAAGCCTTATATGTATAAGCATAGCTTAAAGGCGAAGCAAGTGACAGTGTTTTGCCCGTCAGCCTGTTAAGGCTATCGTAGGTATAATCAATATACCTTGTTGACGACATTGTATATCTTATAGGCAGATTATCTTTTTCATAACGTTCAGTAGCATCTATACCGTTAATAGCGGTATATCTGTTCCACTGATTGACAACCCTGCCACCCATATCGTTTGAGATTTTGGTTACGTTATTTCTCAGGTCATAGGTAAACTGAGTAGCACCTATATAGTTGCCATTATTATCGGAAATCTGCTGAGCATAAAGCCTGCCTATGGCATCGTAGTAATAATCATACGCAAGATTATTCACGCCGTCGGTGTGAGTCATCGGTGTCATTGAGCTATCATAAGACCACTCAAAGCTGTCTCCGTCACCGTTTGTAACAGAAACGAGGTTGCCCCATTTGTCATAGACATAGGTTCTCTCATCGCCGTTACCGTAGGTTGTGCTTTCGAGAACACCGTTATTGGCGGCATAGTTTGCAGTTGAAAGAGCTACACCGTTAACCTTTGTTGAAATTACGTTGCCGTAAGCATCATAAACAAACTCATACTCATCTGTGCCGTAGGTTATGCTTTCAAGGCGGTTGCCCTCGTAGGAGTAAGTAACCGAGGTATTGCCCGATGTAACCGAGGTAAGTCTGTCCTGAGTGTCATAGCCGTAGGTTGTGACAACATTTTTCGGGTTCGTCACGGAGGTAACAAGACCTCTGAGTAAATCGTAATCGTAATAGATTCTGTAGCGGTTCTGATCGCTCACAACAGTTGTATAAGCACCGGCTTTTACACCGCTTTCACTGTCAGCTTCATTATACAATGCTCCCGAACGGATTACAAGACTTTCATCAGAATTTTTTATATCAGCAAACATCTGATTGCCGTTTGAGAAGTATGTATACTTGGATTTCATACCGCCGGGTGCAGTAACGTCGGTCACATTGTGGTTGCTGTCATACTCGTAGGTTGTTTCGTTGCCGAGTACGTCAGTATATTTTTTAAGGTCATCTTCACCGTCATACTCCATATTGTCCTTCTGTTCAGCGTTAGCTGAAACGGAAACAATATTGCCCTCGCTGTCATAAACGTAGGACTGTGCGACATCTTTAATAAGCTGAATATGATCGAAGTAAGCATAGTTCACCTGATAGCTATATTGCGGAATAAGTCTTACCGAAACAGGTTGATATGTGGGGTGATCTTTACTCCTAAGTGTAAATGTCTGTGCAGTATACTGCCAACCTGAAATGGTGGTATTAAAGTTGGCAGGTTCCTTGTATTCTGAATAGCTTTCTCCGGTTTCTGTTTTGTAGTACACCTTTACCGCAATACGGAATCTTGCATTGCTGTGATTTTCTCCGTCACCTACCGCATTTGCTCTCGCCCAAGCACTGACAATATATGTATCATCCGGATCACCGTAAACATAAGCGTACTGTGAAAGGTACTTGTTTTCACCGGCGACACCCTTTATCACCATAGACTTAGAGCCTTCTTTTACATATTTTGAGCTGATACCCTCATACACCGTTGTATCAGAAGCCGTATAGGTCATGTTGCTCGTTTTGCTCCAGCTGTCAGGCATACCCGAGGTTTCGTTTTCAAAGCTTGAGTTGGTGACAAGGTTATAGGCATTGGCCATATTACCCTTTTCAAGCTGCATACAGTCAAAATATGCTTTACCGGTGCTGTTTCTTAAACCGACATAAACCCTTACTGATGTTGTACCCGCAGGAAGAGTTACGGTGGAAGAAATACGTCTGAAGCCCTTATCAATCGCTGTCGGTGTGTTTGTTTTAACGTAATCGGAATAAGTATAGCTGTATGTACCGTCAGATTCCGCAACACGAACACATACATAAGCACCTGCCGAAGTATCATTGCAAAGGCTTAAGTTTTCAGTTTTAACGTATGTTGAAAAGGTATATTTTGTGCTTTCCTCCAAGCCAGATATATTCTGATAAGCGTTTGCATTGCCGCTGACTGAAACGTCGGTATTGTTAACGAGAATCGACTTTTGCCCGATATATGCCGCATCGGTTGAGATACCGATAGTTGATGTTACATTGCCGTTAGCGGATTCAGTCCAGCCCGAAAAGCTTGCCGCATTTGATGAAGCAACATAATTGACAACGTTTTTGCCTAAAGAAGCAGATGAACTGACCTTATTAGCCGATTTAAGTGCAGAAGCATCCTTTTCTGTGTAATTGTATACACCTGCAACAGAATCGGCACCGCCCTTTGTGCTGAGCTGATAGGTTACGGTTCTGCCAAAGTTATCAAACTGATAGGTCGTAACCAGGTCGTTTGAGTTGCCGTAGACGCCGTCACTTCCTGCAATTCTGATTGCGGTTGTGTTATACTTTGAGCGGTCAAAGCCGATCTTCTGCCCCTCAACACCGTTACCGTATTCCGTAACGGAGGATACTCGCTTACCTTTCTCAACTGATGTGTATTCAAAATTCAACTGATAACCGTCATTATCCCCTGCTGTAAGCATTGAATATTCAGTATCATCATATGTGAAGTTTGAAACAGTTCCGTCAGGTCGGGTAAGTTGGATCAGTCTGCCCTGGCTATATACAAAATCGATGATTCTGCCTAAGGGGTCAGTAATATAATCAATATAGTTCATACCATCAATATATGTAATCGTATATTTTTTTCCTGCTCCATCAGTCATTGATTTGATTCGTTTGCCGTCATTCTCATAGGTTACCGTGATATAGTTTCCATTGGCATCCTGGGATTTTGTCAGGTTACCCTGACTGTTAAAAATCAGCTTATTATCCTTTTTATCGGTCAGAGTGTAACCGGTTACCGTACTGCCGCTCTTCTGAACAGTAAGTGTAAGTCCGAGACCGTCTTCATCTTCATATGTTGTTTTATCGCCTTCGGTCTTTTTATAGATATAATGCTCTGTGCCGTCACCATCGGTATAAACATAAGGATAGTTTTCAGCCGCATCACCGGTAAGGCCGTATAAAGATGATGGAAGAACAGTTTGCTGAACACTTAGCTTCCAGCCTCTTCCCGGCGAAGTTTGTACGGAGCGTGTTCCATCTATAACTTTTCCGCTAACATAAGCATCGTGTGAAATGTATCCGTTATAGACACAATCAACACTTAAGGGCATAAGTTCATTACTGCTTGATATAATATTTGAAGCGAAAACGAGGTTGCCCGTGTAATCGTTGACATAGGCTGAGCCTGCCGCACCTGCTGAAAGTGAGGTATAAGTCCAATAGTTTTCGAGACCCTTGTTGTTGCGGTATGTAAGAAGAATTTGCGGATAAGCATCGTCGATATCATTATATCTTTCGGTGTACATATATGCCTTGACACCGTTTTCGGCATAAGTACCTGTAGTATTTGCCCCTTTAAGCATAATACCACAGTTGGTATCAGGCTCTTCATACCATTGCTTTGCTATTTTGGTTATATCAAACTTTCGCCAGGTTGCATCATCCGTTTCTTCAAAAATGTCATAATCCGAAACGATTGAATTATATGACGGCTGATTGTTCCATGTTACAGTTGAAACTGACCAATCTTCAGTGAGCACATGGGCATTGACCTGCATATCAGGTGTTGAATCGGCATAAGGCCAAAGACCATAGTTAAGGATGTTAAGCTGTGCGCCGACAATTATGTCACCTTTATTCAATGTAGGTAATTGAATTTTTGCAAGCACACGGCAATAACCGTATTCAGACGGTTCACGACCAACAATCATTTCTGACTGCTTAGAATAGTTTGTATTGGGTTGTGCCTCTGCAATCATAACAGAATTAATAGCATCTCTTGTTGTTTCTGTTGTAATTGTAGGATCGACCACAACAGGGTAAACTCTGTCTTCAGCATTGAGCCAGTTTTCGTCTGCGCTTATCACGAGGCGGAGCTTACCGTTTTTATTTTTTTCTACAGTGAGTGTAACTGATTCGCTCTTTTCACCGTTAGCATCTTTCATATACGGTGCTGAAATTGTGTAAACGACTTCATCCCCTGCCATAAGGTTGATTGTGTTGCTGTCAACAACCTCTGCAGTAAGCTCACCTATGTTGTAGTTAACCGTAAAGCTGTTCTGAGCACTTTCGCTTTTAAGAATGATGTTTTCTTTAAGTCCTGTGGGACTTACAATATACTGAAGGTCAACATCAGCAAATACATCTTCATAAATAACTTCCTGGGTAATGTCAGTAAGTGTAAGGAAAGCTTCGTCACCTTCAAGTACGGTTTCGTTATCTACAACATTAATGTAACTCTTTTTCGCACTCTGATAATTAAATGAGATGGGATATTCCTTTGCTTCATAGGATACAAGGGTGTTAGAATTCGATTTTTCGGCAAAAACTACATTATCAGTTATATTGCTTGTTGAGTAAAGCTCATCTGTACCGAAAAGTTCTGTTTGCTCTGTTGTAGCTTCTGCTTCGGCAATTGTGTTGTCTATATCAATCCAATTGCCGTCATTATCAAGTTCATGCACCGGTTCATTATATTGTGCTACCATAAATGAGCCATCAGACATAAGGAAATGTTTGACATTTTCCTCACGTTTTTCGGTTACTTCAGAAAGAATGTACGCTTCGGCGTCACCTTCTTCCGAAAGATAAAATTCATCTTCAATAACCCCATCTGCAAGCATACTACCCTCTGCAAATACGGGAAATGCCGCAGAACAAGTAGTAACAAGCATAACCGCAGTAAGGATTAATGATATTATTTTCTTTGTAACAGACATTGTTTTTCCTCCTTTTTTGAACAACGTAAAAAATAGCACCGGAATCGTTTTTATGGTGTTTTTACCATAAAATACTATCCCAATGCTATAGTAATAAGGTTCATTAAACAGTTCAACAAATTAAGCACAACTGCACACTTTCAAAACAAAAATGCACAATTATCTCGTTGCGGTAAGTTGATGTTGTCTTATCTTACCAAGTATAACTAAGACACTTTCAAGTATAATAGCTGTCCCAATTGCAACTCCTACGTTTTGCATACGTATATAACTAATAGCTATCATTAAAACAATCAAAACAATTGTTCTAATTCGTGAAATTTTTGCATATTTCTCTAGTTCAATTTTGTCTAAAGGTTTTTCTTCGGAGGCGATTGGTGCAAACACATATATAAAAATCGATAAAGCCAAAGAAAGTGAGATGATTATTTTACCTAAAAATTCAAATTTTATTCCAAAGCTTATACAACTCAAGGAACATACTATTGAAGCAAAAGATGCAAAAAAACATCTTGATTCCGTTGAAGCATGTATTCCTCCGGCATACTTTTTTATAAATAGAAAAGCAATATAAAATGATAAGCTCTCTATAATATTATTGAATAAGATACCTATAAATAGAATTATTATTCCATAAATCAATTTTGATAATACAGAAAACAATCCATATGCAATTATCTCTATTTCTTCAGTTTTTATGTAACCTTTCGCATCAAGGGTGTGTGCAACTTTTAATGCCGTTTTATAAATCATTTATTATTTTTAAATGTATCAGCCAACTTTGGCATTTTAGGCTGATACATCCAAGCCGAACCGGTTGAATTAATATCATCTTTCACACCTTTTTTTGCAATTTTGATTGAAACATTCACTACTTTTTTCTTAAGATCTTTCATATTTTTTACCTTTGCAATACTTTCAGTATTGCCCTTTCATATTATTTCCGAAGATAGTTTTCATTCGGTATTTCTATAATACATTACAAAAAACGCTTTATCAACGGAATAATCAATAGTGCATATTTTAAAGTCAAAATTGCACAAATCCCAAATTTAATTTAATTATTCGATGCTATTTGAGTATATCACAAATTTAATTGTGATTGTAAGTTTAATTTTGTTCATTTAAAAGCCTTAAAATGATAACATTTTCTGGGTGATAAGAATGAAAGAAAAGAACAAAAAAATGATATTAGGCTCACGTATTATGCAAAGAAGAAAACAACTCAATATTAAACAATCGGAATTAGCTGAAATGCTGGGTGTTTCCGATAACCAAATATCAAACATTGAAAATGGAAAAAGCTTTCCAAAACTAAATAATTTTGTACTTATTTGCAAAATATTGGAATGCAATGCCGACTATTTCCTTTCAGGCATTTTAAAAAATTCTGTAGATGAAAACATTATAGATATGCTTGCAACTCTTTCACTAGAAGAGCAAAAAATACTATGGAAATTATTGGATTGTTATATTCATCGTGATGACAATTTAAAAATCTAAACAACTGCAAAACTGCACACAATAAATACAAAACTGCACATTTTTGTGTAATCGCTTAATTTGACCTGCGCTCATGAGTATGGTATAATTCTATACAATGGGGTGAATTATATGAGAATTATAATCTGTGATGACGATAAAGCATATGCAGAAGAAATTGAAAAAAATGTAAAAGAAATGTTATATGAACAAAAAATAAAAGCAGAATTCAATGTGTTTTATGACAGTTCTACACTCTATAGTTTAGATACATATTATGATATTGCGTTTTTAGACATTCAAATGAAGCCATACACAGGAATTGAAATTGCAGAAGAATTAAAAGAAACTAATCCTTATATCATAATCTTTATAATAACTTCTTACGACAAATATCTAGATGATGCGATGGATCTTAATGTTTTCAGATACATAAAAAAGCCACTAGATATTAGACGTTTGAGAAATGGGCTAAGTAAAGCTTTAAACTTAATAGACAGCAATGTAATTACTTTTTTCATAAAAAACGGAAAACACTCTTCCAGTGTTCTTTCTAATGATATTGTTTATATTGAAACAATAGGTCGATCGACCAAAGTAGTTACAGTTAATGAAGAATATATCTCCGATAACAAAATTAATTTTTGGAGAGAAAAGTTAGTTGCTTCTTTTTTTTATCAAGTACATAAGAGCTTTATAATTAATATGAAACATATTACAGATTACAAAAGGGATACTGTTATTTTATCCGAGAAATACACAATTCCTGTTTCCTACCGAAAACAAGCAGATTTTAGAGGCTTTTTCTTGAGTTATTTTGGAGGTAGATAACGTGAATATATTAATATCTATTTTTTCATATTTCATTGAATTTTTAATCTCCATCAGCTTTTTCTATGATGTTTTTGTTCCAAAGCATAAAAAAGTGTCAACTGCTTTAATCGGTATTCTTTTGTATTCGTTTGCAACAACTGTTTTTTTGGTTTTTGGAAATGTTATACTTAACATATTTATGTTTTTTATTGTCAATTTTGCAGTTGCGTTTTTATGCTTCGAAAGTAAGATAAAAAAATCTATATTAAGTTCTCTATTCCTAACAGCTATTATGACAAGCACTGAATTTCTTTCTATGGTAATTTTATCTCAAACTAACAACGGCAACATCAATACATATAATTCAAGTATAGCAGCATACATCACTAGTATTGTTTTCAGCAAAACTTTGCTTCTTGTTTTTACAAAATTATCAGTATCTTTAGGCTTTCATTTAAGCACAAGACCTAAATCAAAAGTTCCGAGTTTTCTTTTTTTGTTTCCTGTCTGTACACTTGTAATACTGTATACTTTTTGGATTGTTTCATCACAATACAACTTATCAGACCAAACAAGAATTATAATTTCCGTTTCATGTTTTTCAATTATTATTGCCGTCTTTCTAACTTATACATTTTACGGAAAAACATCAAGAGAAATTGATGAGCTGTATAAAATTCAAAGCGAAGCAGAAAGAGTAAACATTGATATAGCATACTACGCTATTCTTGACCATCAAAACGATATTTTAAAGACCTTTTTACACGACGAAAAAAACCATCTTTCTACTATAAAAAGTCTTGCGAGCAATCGCGATGTAGATGCTTATATCGATAATATTTATAGCAATTTAAATCATTATTCGATGTTCGGAAACACAAAAAACAAATTGTTGGATTTAACTATAAACAAATATCAAATCGTCTGTAAAAATGAAAACATCGATTTTTCTGTAACTATTAAAACTGCAAATCTATCATACATCGAGCAATCCGATCTTATATCAATGCTGGGAAACATCTTGGATAACGCAGTTGAATCTTCAAAAAAATCGAAAGATAAAAGAATAGATTTATCTATAAATAAAGTTAATGGATTTGATATTCTTACCTGCTCAAACTCTTGCGATGTTAAACCACAATCTGTCAATAAAACTCTAAAATCTACAAAATCAGAAATAGGTTTTCACGGAGTCGGAGTTAAAAGCATAAAACGTGTTGTAGATAAATATCATGGGGAATTTGAATGGTCTTATGATGAAAAATCTAAAGAATTCATAGTTTATATTGCTTTTAACTCATATATTTAATTTTTAAATATAAAATAACGTGGGTTGTTATTTTTTAACAACCCACTATTTTTCACTCATAAAAATTAAGAGCATCTACTCTTGTGCCATTTTGTATAACCTCATAGTGCAGATGATTGCCAGTAGAGTAACCTGTTGAGCCTACCTTTGCAATAACCTGTCCTTGCTTTACTGTCTGCCCAACCGAAACAAGGAGCTCAGAACAATGTCCGTAGATAGTGGAATAGGTGTCATCGTGCTTTAGCTTTACATAGAAGCCGTAACCGTCCGCATCATAGCTTGCAGCTACAACGGTACCGTCTGCTGCTGCAAGAATAGGCGTACCACCGGGAGCAGCTATATCAGTACCCCTATGAGTTTTAACTACGCCTGAAATCGGGTCGGTTCTTGTTCCGAAATATGATGTTATTGTGTATGTGTCCGGTAAAGGCCAAGTGAAATAGCCTTTACTTACCCACGAACTGCCCGACATAATGATTTCACCGCTACCGCCTATAAGCTCATTCCAAAGGTCAGTATAATCATCACTCATAAGCTCATTTAACTGCTTTTTCTGCTCGTCATTGAAGCTATAAAGCTCAATAGTCTCTTCTGCAGACAGGCGGCTTATGGTGACCGTCAGCACTCTTTTATTGATATATTCGGTCGTTTCAATCAGATTACCGTCTTCATCAATGGTTACAACTGTTTGTGCAACTGATTTGGTGGCAACTACACCTGTCAGCTTATTCATATCATTCATTATACCACGGAGTAACTCTAATTTTTCTTTATTGACAGTTACAACCTCAAACGCATTATCAGCAGAAGTTGTTGTTTTTACCGCATAAACAGCGAGAACGTCTTTCCATTGTATGCTGTAATCACCTTTCATCTCAACAACATCGTAAGTAAATTCATCCTTAAACGATGCAATATTTGAATAGTGTTCGGATGTAAGAGCAGAGATTGCTTGTGTCATAGTCATATCACTTCCCGTTGTTTTGTCATTGGAAAGGAATATTCCAAAGCAAGTTCCGCCTATTGCCGCAAGTAAGCAAAGAACAATGATTACAACTACTGCCGTTGTACCGCCTGCTGCAATCAAGGCTCCAAGCTCTTTAACAGCCGCTACGGTTGCTTTTACGGCTCTAACGGTTGCTTCAGCCACTTTCTTTGCAGTTTTCGCAGTCGCTTTAGCCGTAACTCTTGCCGAGTGTTCAGCCTTTTTAGCCGCCTTTGCAGTAACTTCGGCACTTTTCTTTGCGGCTTCTGTACCTTTCTGTGCAGTCTTAATCTGCTTTGATGTGTTTTCAAGACTTCTCGCACTCTGCTTTATTCCTGCATCAACAGATTTAACGGTTTTATCCCCTGAACGGACATTGCGTATCTCACGCTTTGCCTTCTGCTTTGGTGCAGACTGCTTACGGGTGCGAGGATTAGACCTTTCCTTTGGTTTATCCTCACTAACATTTTTGACTTTAGATTTTGTCTGTTGCTTTTTATCAGCAACGGACTTTTTTGTTTCAGCTTTAGGTGTACCATCAGTCGGCTTTTCCTTATTAGTAGAGCTTTTCTGCTCCAGCCTTTGAGATTCCTGTTTGGTCGCTTCTATCTGTGGCTGTTCGGAAATATCCTCTGTTGGTGGATTTTCCCCGTCAGCAGATGCATCCTTTTTTGCTCTGCGGCTATTCCTTACCTTACGGGCAACCTTTTTTGTAACGGTTGCCGTACCGCTTACAAGATTTTCAGCCGCATTTTTACTTGTTTCTGTTACCTTGTCTGTTGCATACTGTTCAGGCGAAGGATTATCATCCTTTGAAGCATCTTGCCTTTCGGCTTCTTCCTCTGTTTTCGTTTTTGCCTTTGAAGCAGCATTTTTAGTCAAGGATGTTCTTCTGCTCTGTGTATTCGGCGTTTGTGTAGCCGCTTCTTTTACCTTTTCAACAACCTCACGGGTTTTTATCTTTTTTTCAGCCATAAAAAGCCTCCTTAAAAGAAATACCCGCCGGGATTAACCGACGGGTTAGTGAGATTTTGTTGTCAGATTGTTTCAAAGGGAAGTTTGCTTACTGGTGCAAGAAGAACCTTACCTGTACCACGGTAAACATTCACAAGACCTTCTCCTGAAGCAGCGGAGCCGATAAGTGTCTTGCCTGAACGTTCAACAAGAAATTCAAGTGAACTGCTCCAAGCAATAGCCATATTACCGTCAACCTTGAGAACATCGTTTTTAAGCTCAATTTCGATAAGCTCATTCTGCGGACATCTTGATTCAATACAGCAGATACCGTTGCCGTTAAGACTGAGGTTGAAAAGACCTTCTCCGCCAAGAGCTGCTGAAGAAATATTGGAACGCATTACTGCCTTTTGCTTGAGAGCTGAATCACAAGCGAGGAAAAGACCGTCATCAAGAACAACAGAGCCGTTCCAATCTGCGGTATCAAGAAGAATGATGTGCTTGTAGGTCGGCTCAAGAACAAGTGTGCCGTCACCTGTATATTCGGGCTTAATTGCACTCTCACCCGTTACCTTGCCACGCATAGCCTTACC
>JAZULH010000098.1:0-10322 GCA_045602985.1 Acutalibacteraceae bacterium
AAACAACCGGCATCTAAATTGTTCGTAACAGCCAAAAAAAAGACGATTGCTTTCGCAATCGTTTTTTTCAGTTATATTCGCCTTACACCGAGGGATATTGGGCTTCGCCCCGTTTTATGGCAAATGCAACATCACTCTGCCAACAGCGGAATATCAGTAAAATGAATCAACGCGGATTTTCCGCTGCGCACTTTTTATTTGTTGACAAATGTTACTTCCTCTTTAGGATAAAGCGAAACATATTTATCCTGATAATAATTTTCGTGCACCTGTTCATAGGAGCCGTCGGGATTAACGGTAACAACCGTACAGCCTCTTTGGTCGCCCTTTTTACTGATACCGATATAAGCAAGATAATCGATGCTGTAATTATAAGTAAGGTCAACACCCTTATAATTGAGCACAATATTGTTCAGATGGTCGTGACCGCAGAATACAGCCTTTGTCGATCCGAGCTCAAGGATTTTTTCAAACAGATTATCCTCGTGCATACCGCAATACACGTAGGGCTCCTTTTCACCGATAATGCCTGAAATATACTTGGTGTTTTCCGTATCCTTACAACCGTTTTTCAGGTATTCGTCATACGCATCCCTGTGTTCAACAAGGGGAATATGAAGAAACACAAGTGATTTGACATCGGGTGTAACCGCCTGAGCCTCTTTTATTTTTTGCTCATACCAATCAACCTGATTCTGATGAACGTTATCGTATTTCCAGAACATACCGAAAATATCGCCGTCGGTATATGAATGGGAATCAATGAAAACAAGCTCCTGAACAAACTCGCCCTTTGTATTCTTAACATGTATAACGTGGTTGCCGACACCGTCAATATTTTCGGGCCCGACGGAGAAAAGACTGTGCTCAAGCGCGGGATCGGAATAAAGCTCTCCGATTTTTTCCCGATTGAAAAAGCTGTAGGATTCAGTATCGTGATTACCGAAGGTTATGGTGTAAGGAACACCCAGCCTTTCCATCAGAGCAATAATTATATTGGCAGAGAGCTTGTTATTGAATGTGCCGGATTGAAATGGAACGGGATAAGCAAGATCGCCTGTAATAACAACAAGATCCGGCTTTTCACAGGTAACCAAGGAAGCAACGGTGTTGATTGCCATACGGTCTTTATTGAACGACATCCAACCGCCACCGATATGTACATCTGTGAGAGTGACTATCTTCAATTCTCTGTCGGTGATAAAAGCATACTCGCCATTTTCCTCAAGAACGGGTAAAACCGCATCAGGATTAACAACAGGTGAATATTCCTCTACCCTTTTCATATTCAGCCTGTAAAGAACAGTGTTAGCAATTGCCGTAACAGCAGCAAGCGCAACAACTGTAATTGCAAAGCCTGCAAGAATTTTCTTAAAAATCTTTTTCTTTTTCATAAAACCGACTCTTTTCTCTGCTTTTTATAATCAAATGATATCCAAAATCAAGAAATGTGTCAAGATATTATTGCACTACCTTTTTCAATTGCTGTTGCATTTTCTTGAATACCATTTCCGCTGACAGAGGAAGAAATCGCCAAAACACAATCAATTTTTTCTACATATTGCACATGGGAAAGACTCTTGTTTTCCCGTATATTTTTATTTATAATTTATTGTGGAAGTATTTCGTATAACATTATACAGGGAGTTGTTATTATATGAAAAAGAATTTCAAACGAATTCTCGGTATCTGCCTTTGCATGGTGCTGATTGCAAGCAGCTTTTTGTACACGGTTGCTCTTGCCGCAAGCACGGATGTATATGAGCTCACCTTTGACAACCTTTTTATTTTTGAGCAATGGGCAAACCACCCCAACCTTAAAGTCTTTGGTGACGATACCAATGCCAGCACGCTTACAACGGATATTGAAAAAGGCAGCTTTGTGCTTGTTAATAACACATCCACAACAGAGGTTTTCACATCCTTTTCAATGTCAACAGTAGGCTCTCACTTTAGTATGCCTGTAAAAGAAAATACAGAATACACCTTCTCATATGTGGCAAACGGCACTACCACAAACTTTGAAACTTTTGTGTTCTATTTTAATACAGCAGGTAATTACACTACTAACGAGTGTCGAAACGCAACACAGTACGGACAGAATTCGTGGACCTTTACCACTCCTGCCGACACAGGCTATATTCAGGTGCGTTTTGACAATAACTCACCCAATTCAGATGTTACCGTTTCTGACATTATAATCCGTGAAACGGCTGTCAACGAATATGCCGTCAACTACTCCCACCGCAAAACATTTACATATACAGAGGGTGCTACATACGGCTCTCTCCCTGTTCCCTCCAGAGACGGTCTTGTGTTTGCAGGCTGGTACACAGGTCCTGACGGAACAGGCGACAGAATAACATCCGACACACAGGTTGCCTCTGCCAGCAAATGCCTTTACTCAAAATGGGATCCTATTCTTGCAGGAGACCTTGAACTCGTATCATTGCCGATCAAGCAAACATACTATGTTGGCGAAAAGCTTAATACCAGGGGTCTTGTTATCGGTATAACATATCCCGACGGTGCATCGGAGAATATTGACGAGGGTTTCTCCTGCTCCCCCACCGTATTTACAACAACAGGCACACAGGCGATTACCATAACATACGGCAACGTCTCTGCACAGTTTACCGTTGAGGTAAAGGACTCCGACCAGCGTGTTGTTAACATAAACGGCACAGAAAAAACCGTAAAATACTGCAACAACACTTACACCCTCAGCTACAGCGGTGCGGCATTTAACCGCTACGATATCAACTATTCATCAGATGCCTATGTTAAGGCAGAAATGACTATGGGCAGTGTTATTGAAGAATTCTTCCTTGAGCCCGACGACAACGGCTCCTTCGGCGGCTACATTGACGGATTCCTCAGCGGTACAACACAAACCGCCATCACAAGTGTAAAATTCACGCCTCTTGACAAGGAGACTATGAATTTCACCCTTACAGACATTAACCTTTCAAAAGCAACAAACCCTGCCGATTCAAGCGGTATGGTTTATCTTGACGGCACCAACTACAAAATAGGCATTGACCTTGACTGGGGCGGCGCCCTCACTTATATGGAGGATAAAACAAACAGCGTTGTATCTGCAAAAAGCAACCAGGATACATCATTACCGACTCAGGTGGGTAACAGCTCCAAGTTCCAAGGAACCTTTACCTCAGGGGGCTTCACTATTGGTTCCACTACTATTGGCGGAACCCAAAAGAATAAATATGAGACCTCCGGAAATGTTAACCTGATAAATGCTCACGACACAGGCCGACTTGTTCAGCAGTCATATTACGGCACAGGCTCTTACCCCTACGAGCCGGGTATGTACGGCGAGGCTGTGTGGAACTACAACCCCGTTCAGGGCGGTAACCTTTACAATGAGGCAAGTAAAATTGTTGATATTAAGGTTACAGATAACGAAATTTATATTAAATGCCGTCCCCTTGACTGGGCTAAGGAGCAGCAGTACATAACACCCTCATATATGGAGGCGTGGTACACTCTTGAGGATGGTATGATGCGTGCAACCTGCCGCTTTGTAGATTACTCGGGCTATCCCTCGGTTACCACAACCCAGGAGCTTCCTGCATTCTATTGTGTTGAGCCGCTTAATGACTTTGTTTATTTCTCAGGCGGTGAGGCCTGGTCTGATTCTAACACTCAGCAGACACTTACAGACCTTGGCTTCTGGGGTACAGCAACAGACCAGGATTACATCTGTAACGAAAACTGGGGCGCCTTCAAGGGTGATGATGCGGACAGCTTTGCAATCGGTATTTATTGCCCCGGTCAGACTCTTTTCCACACAGGCGTTTACTATGGCGGTGACGGAGCTACCCGTTGCAGTACATTAACCCCTGCTACAGAAGACCCCACATCATATATCGGCGTTGTTGATGTACTCCACTTCCAAAGCTTCAACCCCATATCATATTGCTACTACATAAAAACAGGTGATATAACCACCATCCGTAACAGCTTTAAATCCGTAGCACAAACGCAGACAGACATCTGCAATGCTACCCACACAAACGGCTTCTGTGATATGTGCGGAAAATATGTAGAGTCCGAAATATCAACAAACGAATATGATGTTAACGGCGACGGCACAATGGATGCTGTTTACGAAATCGGCACCGCAGGCGAGCTTATGTGGTTCAGCGACTATGTAAACAGCGGTAACACAACTGCAAATGCTGTGCTTACAAACAACATCACCGTAAATAAAAACCTGCTTTCAGACAAAGCCGATATTATCGGCTCAATAGACCATATATGGGTGCCTATCGGCACAGAAAATGCTGTTTATAACGGAACCTTCAACGGCAGAGGCTATACTGTCAGCGGACTGTACTACAATTCAGCCCAAGCTCAGTACGGCGGTCTTTTCGGTAATGTTGGCTCCTCTGCCACAATCCGAGAGGTAGGCATAACAGATTCCTATATTTTTGCAAACAGCTATGCAGGCGGTATTGCAGGCAAAAACGCAGGTAACATTATAAACTGCTACAGTCAAAGAAGCTTTATTGCCGCCAACACAATGGCAGGCGGTATTGCAGGTGCTAACACCAATAGCATTGCCACCTGCTACACAACCGCATTCGCCTACGGCGGAAATTACGTGGGCTCCGTATGCGGTTATAACACGTCAGATATTTCCAACTGCTACTATGCGGAAAATAATGCCGTAAACACCAAAATAATTGCACAGAACGGTATCGGTACTGCCTCGGAAAGTAGCAGTATGAGTGATACCGAGGGGGTAACCACAGCAAAAGCCCTTGATGAATTTTACTCGGGCGAGGTTGCATACCTTTTACAGAAATTCAATTCGACCCAAATCTGGGGACAAAAGAGCAACTCCAAAAACTCTGCACCCGTTTTTGACTATACAGGTCAATACAAGGTATCTGTAGCAGATGGCACAGATTGTTATTCTGTTTGCTTTGTGGGAGATATTCTTCGTGATGGTGTTATTGATATATATGACTATCAGCAGCAGGTAAATATGGCTGTTTCACGCCAATTCCCCACCGATAATCTCCAGGCAATGCTTCACGCAGACATTAATGCAGACGGCTATATTGATGCACTTGACTGCTCTGATATGGCGCTTATGTGCAACGGTCTGAGCAACGGCACAAGCATTTACCCTGTTGGTGACTTCGATTGTGACAATGTAACCTTTACAGATGAGGATATTGCCGCTATCAAAAAAGGTCTTATTAACCAGAGCACCCTTTCCACAAGGCAAAAATATTCCTGTGACCTTAACTGTGACGGCATATTGAACATCAACGACCGCGACATCTTACAAGCCCGGGCAGAATCAGCCTACTCCAACATCTGCCTTGATTTATCAGAACAAATGGAAATGAGACAAACTACTGCAAATGTTATTATTATTGCCGGACAGTCCAATGCTTACGGCGCCAGCCCCTACACAACCGCAGTTGCCAATACTGTTGAGGGTGCGGACTATTCAAACATTAAAATAAAATACAATAATATTAACACAGATAACTCAACCGGTTGGCGCACATATTTTTCAAACAGTCAGTTTGAAACCTTCCGTCCGGGTATAGGCGGTCAGGCAGCTCTCTGGTTTGGCCCCGAATTAGGTATTGCAAACTACCTTGCCACCAACGAAAGCACTAAAAATGCAAAATGGTATATTATTAAATATACTGCTGCAGGCACTTACCTTGGCGGTAACTGGATATACGACACAAACTACAATATGGCAGCCAATGCCTCGGACATCTACAACGACCTTGGCGGATATTTGTCTGACCTTATGATACCCTATGTAAACTCTGCCCTTGATGAAATTGAAGGCATACACGGTGCAGACAATATTAACATCCGTTCATTTATGTGGCACCAGGGCGAAAGCGATGCCTGCGTTGAGCAATGGGCAAACCAGTACGGTGAATTGGAACAGATTCTTGTAAACAAGGTGCGCAACGCCTTTACCTCACGGGATAAGGATTCAGATATCCGATTCATTGACGGCGGTATTGCAGCCTACAAGCCTGATTATAACGGTTGGGCTTACTCCGATGCCGTCAACAAGGCAAAGGCCGACAACGCCTTAATCTGGTATGTTCCCGCAGATACTTCAGGCAACATAATAAACAACACAGTCCCCGGTGTTTATAACAACACCGCAACCACAAGCACTGCTTTGACTAACTCAATATGGATTGACACCTCAAGCTGTCTGTCAAAGCTTGAAAACAACGACGAAAACGGAGAAGGTGACGGCGCCCACTATTGCGGTGACTCAATGCTGAAAATCGGTATATGGTATGCTCAGGCGGCAACCTACGACCAGACCTT
This sequence comes from Acutalibacteraceae bacterium, assembly GCA_045602985.1. Classification (GTDB taxonomy): domain Bacteria; phylum Bacillota; class Clostridia; order Oscillospirales; family Acutalibacteraceae; genus DTU089. The sequence goes on from JAZULH010000098.1 coordinate 6,349, forward strand.
CGGATAATCAAAGGCGCAAAACCGTAATTCTCTTATAATCAAAATCAGGACGTTTATCTGCAATGGGATAAGCGTCCTGATTTTTCTTTTTACAGTTCAGTTATTTATTGTAATGGAATAATGTTTATGCTATACTTATTTATATAACCTTATGGGGTGATTTGTATGACACAACAGCATTTTTTCAAAAATGCCAAATGGGTAGGCGCACCTGAGCGCACTCCGGATTTATTTTCTGTTATAAGGGGATATTTTAATGTATCAGACCCTGAATCCGTTTCACTTAATGTACTCGGACTGGGCTTTTTCAAGTGCTACATAAACGGTGAATGTATAAATCCTCACACATTTTTACCCCTGTCCTCTGATTTTGAAAACACCTGTGACCCTGTTGATGAGGTTATTTCACACCACAGAATATATGTGCCTCAGTTTGACATAACACCCTTTGTAAGAGAGGGCAAAAACAGCATTGCCATCCATTATGGCGGTGGATGGTACACCTTCCGCAACCGTCCCTTCGGTCTGCCAAAGGCAATTTATTGTATTACTGCTGAGGATGGTAACTCCATTACCAACTTTGTATCCGACGAAAATTGCCGTATCGGTAAAAGTTATGTGAATGACTATATTTTTACGGAGTATGAGCGCCACAGCTATATTGACTCCCTCAACTGCTTTGACCTTGATTTTGACGATTCAGACTGGGAAAACGCAGTTTTGACAGAAGCACTTGATACAGACTATTGCACAACTGACTGCCCCACTGACACTCTTATTGAAGAACTCCCCCTGACAGTAATTAAACAAACAGAAAATTCTGTTATTTACGACTGCGGCGAAAACACAACAGGTTACCCCTTTTTGGAGGTTAATGCTCCCGAAGGTCATGTTATATCCGTAAAATTTTCGGAGGAGCTCTCCCCCGAAGGCACTCTTGACCCAAGCCATATCCACGGGCAGGAATTCAGTATTATTTCTGACGGCACAAAAAGACTTGTTGAGCCTCAATTTACTTGGTTCGGGTTCAGATTTCTTGAGGTATCGGGCGAGGCTATGCCATTGTGCGTTAAGGTAATTTATGCAGATGTGCCTGTTACCTCCACCTTTGATTGCGATAATGAAACCCTTAACTGGATTTACAAAACCTTTACCCACACCATGCTTTGCAATATGCACACAGGTCACCCGTCGGACTGTCCTCACCTTGAGCGCAGAGGCTACACAGGTGACGGTCAGCTTACCTGCAATGCAGTACTGACCACCCTTGGCGCAAAAGCATTTTATGAAAAATGGATGGCAGATATTGGCGACTGTCAGGATACCTTAAGCGGTCACATTCAGTATACTGCCCCGTACTTACAGAGCGGTGGCGGTCCGGGTGGCTGGGGCTGTGCCATTGTTGAGGTTCCTTATCAGCTGTACAAGCATTACGGCGACAGGACAGTTCTTGAAAAATACTATCCTCAGATGCGCCGTTATATAGATTACCTTGAAGCTCACTCCCAATACGGAGTTGTCACAAGTGATAAGCAGGGGGAATGGTGCCTTGGTGACTGGTGCGGTCCCAACATCCTATACCCCGACAGGGATATTACCTCTCACAATCAACAGGTATTTTTACCTGCACCTATGGTGAACACATATTTTATGGTAAAATCCTTACAGCAGATGTGTGAAATTGCCCGTATTATCGGTAAAGACGAGGATATTGACGGCTATGAGGAAAAAATAAAATACCGCAAGGGTGCAATAACCGCCGCTTACTTCAACACATTTGACGACAATTTTGTTATGAATGTTCAGGGTGCAAACTCCTTTGGAATTGACCTGGGACTCGGCAACGAAAACACCTATAAAAATATGGTGAAATACTATACAAAACTGGGATGCTACGACACGGGAATTTTCGGTACGGATATTGTAACGCGCCTGTTTTTTGAAAAGGGTGACAGCGACCTTGCCGTAAGACTGCTTACCCACGACGGTGACCAGGGGTATGAGCATTGGCGGAAAAGCGGTGCTACCACCTTCCACGAGTATTGGGACAGCAACCGCAGTCGTTCACACTCCCACCCTATGTTCGGCGCGCCTGTTCAGTATATATTCCAATACCTTTTGGGAATAAAGCAACAAAAAAACACCGCAGGCTACAAGTCCCTTATTATTGAACCCTGCTCCGTTTCGCTATTCGGAAGAATGTGCGGCAGTATTACCACTCCCCAGGGTGTTGTAGGAGTAAGCTATATAAATAAAAACGGTAAAACCGATTTCACAATAACAATACCGGAAAATACACAAGCCCTTTTCCGTTACAAGAACAAAGAATACACCCTTTCACAGGGTGAAAACCTTTTCAGCCTTTAATCAATTTATTTTTCACATATTGGAGTGATTTTATGTCAACAATTCTCTGGCACAATGAGGTTTCTCACGATTGGATGGATGCCTTCCCCCTGGGCAACGGCAGAGTGGGTGCTATGGTCTACGGTATCCCTCATTGCGAGCAAATAGAAATCAACGAGGAATCCTTATGGTGCGGTAAGCAGATACAGGAAAAATACCACGCTTCACCTGAAGCTCTTGCAGAAATCCGCAGACTTATTTCCGCAGAGCGACTTCAGGAGGCGGCAGATTTAGCCCGCGAAACCTTCCTTTCTGATCCGCCCGTTGTCCGCTCATACGAGAGCTTTGGTGAAATATTTGTTGATTTCCTTGACAAATCACCCATTACGGACTACCGCAAGGAGCTGGATGTTTCTACTGCAGTGGCAACTGTTTCCTATATTAAAAACTCTGTTAAATACGTAAGCGAAAGCTTTGTTACACCAAACGAGGACGGCTTTGCTTACAAGGTAACCTGTGATTCAGGCAAATTTGCCTGCAAAATCACAATGAAGCGCAAGCAGGATGCCTACACCGCCTGCCTTAACAGCAACACAATCATTATGAACGGCAGAATAATTTCCCCCGACAGCGAAAGCTACGGCAAGGGCTGTGAGGGTATGTCCTTCGGTTCAAGGCTCCACATAACAACAGACGGCAATAAGGTATGCAACCACGACAGCATAACCGTTGACGGAGCAACCTACGTTATTATTTACGGTGCATTTGCCACCAACTACAATGTGAACAAATTCGATGTTGACGAAAGCATAAATTATAAGGAAAAATTAAGCTCCTGCATAGATAAAATGCTTTCAAAATCTTATGATGAAATCAAAGAAAGCCACATAAAAACCCACAAGGAATGGTTTGACAAGGTTTCCTTTGAGCTTCAGAGCCCCGACCTCAGTCACATTTCAACAGATGAAAGACTTGACGATTTAGGTGACGGCAAATACGACCCCGACCTTTACACCTTGTACTACAACTTCGGCAGATATCTGCTTATTGAAAGCTCGGGCAAAAATGCAACCCTGCCTGCAAACCTGCAGGGTATATGGTGCCACGATTTCAATCCTCCATGGGGCAGTGATTTTCACACAAACATAAATCTTCAGATGAATTACTGGCCAAGTGAAAGTGCAAATCTTTCAAAAACATTTGCACCTTTCATTCATTTTATGAAAATGCTCAGCTTTTTCGGGGCGGAAACCGCAAAGGAACTTTTTGGCGCAAGAGGCTGGGTTATAAACCATACCTCTGATGCTTTCGGCAGAACAGGCGTTCACGATAGCGTTGACTGTGGCTTCTTCCCTATGGCAGGTCCTTGGCTTTGCCTTAACCTTTGGGAGCATTACGAATACACAAATTCTAAAGAATACCTTGAAGAAATTTACCCCATTTTAAAGGGCTCCTGTGAATTTGTTCAGGACTATTTAACCGAGGATGAAAATGGTCAGCTTATTACAGCTCCCTCCAACTCTCCTGAAAATGAATTCTATTATATTGATGCTGACGGTGAGAAGCAGGAAAAAGAACAATTGCAAGAAGAATTGAAAACGGTGGTGGCTCAACAGGTTGGTCAAGAG
>JAZULH010000099.1:0-10470 GCA_045602985.1 Acutalibacteraceae bacterium
GAAGAGCTTGACCTTTCAGTTCGTTCATTCAACTGTCTCAAGAGAGCCGGTATTAACACTGTTGAAGATTTGATCAACAAAACAGAAGAGGATATGATGAAGGTTAGAAACCTTGGCAGAAAATCTCTTGAAGAGGTTGTAGCTAAGCTTGCTTCACTTGGTCTTTCTCTTCGTGACGAGGACGAATAAGTCCACATTTTCGACAAAGGAGTGATTTAGATGCCAGGAACCAGAAAACTCGGCAGAGCGAGCGATCACCGCGATGCTATGCTTCGCAACATGGTTACATCTTTACTTGAAAACGGTAAGATGACAACAACAGTCACAAGAGCGAAAGAAGTTCGCGCTATGGCTGAAAAAATGATCACCCTCGCAAAGGTTGATAGTCTCCATAACAAGAGACAGGCTTTGGCATACATTACTAAGGAAGATGTCGTTAAAAAGCTTTTTGACGAGATCGCTCCCAAGTATAAAGACGTTAACGGTGGTTACTGCCGTATAATCAAGACTGAGGCTCGCCGCGGTGACGCTGCTGAGATGTGCATTCTTGAATTAGTTTAATTTAACAAAGAGCACCTGACAATGAGTCAGGTGCTTTTGAATTTACCCCCTGAGTAAACTGTGAGGTTTACTCAGGGGGATATGTTATATGTTTTTTAAATTATAATCCTAAAACCATTTTAGCAATTTTGTAAACATCACCACAGCCAAGTGTGAGCACAAGATCGCCTTCGCTGATATTTTCTTTCAAATATTCCGCAACCTTGGGGAAGGTATCAAACCATACACTTCCCGGGATTTCGTCAGCCAGGTCCTGGGTTGATATGCCGTATGTGTTAATTTCACGTGAACCCATAATTTCTGTCATAACAACTTTGTCGGCTATTGAAAGTGCCTTTGCAAATGCTTCAAGATGCATTTTTGTTCGGCTGAATGTAAACGGTTGGAATACAGCCCACACTCGCTTGTAGCCCATTTTTTGTGCAGCATTGAGTGTAACCTCAATTTCTGCAGGATGGTGTGCATAGTCATCAACAATATCTGCGCCGTTATAAGCGCCCAGGTATTCAAATCTTCTGCCGGCACCCTTAAATGTAGCCACACTAACGCGACATTGCTCAAAGCTTGCACCAAGGTACATTGCTGTACATATTGCTGCAAGTGAGTTGAGTACATTGTGTTCACCGGGTACGCTCAGTTCAATTCTGCCCAGGAGTTCACCCTTATGGTAAACATCGTAACAGGGGAATGCGCCGTCCTTCCAGTTTATGTTTTTAGCAACATAATCACAAGCCTCATTTTTACCGAATGTAATCATTTTCTTGCCGCCGACGCCGTTAACGCTATCAATAGTGTTCTTATCGTCACCGTTATATATGATACACTTTGTGGACATATCAGCAAATTTTCTGAACGATGCTTCAAGGTTTTCAAGGGTCTTGAAGAACTCCATATGGTCACGGTCAACGTTGAGTATAACGCTGATATCAGGTGTAAGGTCAAGGAAGGTATCCTTGTACTCGCAAGCCTCACAAACAAGAATATCACTTTGACCGACTCTGCCGTTGGTGCCTGTAAGGGGCAGGCGACCGCCAATAACAGCTGAGGGATCAAAGTCGTTTTCTATGAGTATGTGTGTGAGCATTGAGGTAACTGTGGTTTTGCCGTGAGTACCGCATACTCCCACACAATTATCATATTTCCTTGTGAAATATCCAAAAAGTTTACTGCGTTCAAAGGTGGGAATTCCTTTTTCCTTGGCAGCAACAAGCTCCGGGTTATCGGGGAGAAGGGCGGCAGTATAAACTACCATGTCTGCACCATCAACATTTTCCGCCTTTTGTCCCATAACAACAGGTATTCCCATGTTTCTGATTCTGTTTACTGTATCAGATTCATTGTTATCGGAGCCGGTAAGAGTGTGACCCTGGGAATGTAAAATTTCAGCCAAAGGGCACATACCGCTTCCGCCTATTCCAATAAAATGAATGCGTTTTGCACTTTTTATTGCTTCATCAATAGTCATGAAACATTATCCTTTCGTTATAAATAACTCTGGTAAAAATTATACTCTAAAATTTTGTAAAAATAAACCCCAAAATGTATTCTGTAACAGTTTTGTTAAAGATATCGGGATATATTTCTTTTGCAGAGACTTTTTCTGAGGAAATAGCCCAGAATACCGCAGGAAATAAACTCACCTGCAAAAACAGTTACAAAGAAATAAAAGTATGCTCCTGACAGATTATATACATATAAAAGAATGAAGGGAACAATAATTGCATTTGCCATAATTGGGGGAAGAGTAGCTAACGCAGGTCTGTTACGCAAAAAATATGTTCCTAAAGCACCTGCCAGGGTGGCAAGGCTTCCGAAAATAACATCAGTTATGGCACATCCGGTCAGAATGTTTGCGCACAAGCAACCAATAAACAATCCCGGTATGGCGTATGGTGTGAAAACAGGCATAACAGTCAGCACTTCGGAGAGCCTGACCTGTATTACACCGCTTGACAGATTGAATGCGGCGGCAATGTATGTCAACACAACATACAGGGCTGCGATGATTGCTCCTGCGGCAATACCGTGGATTTTCTTTTTGTTTTTCAATTTTTATCACTCCATAGTTTTGATTGGGCAAAAAGCCCTGTGAGGATGGTTTCGAACTCACATTTTATATTAATTTATGTAAATAAATAATATACACTTGAAAAAAATTTCACCCTGATATATTATAAATGTATATAATAATTGAGGTGATTCGTATGATAAATGTTACAATCTGGAACGAGGGTCGTCACGAAAAAGAAAGTGAATCTGTAAAAGCAGTTTACCCGAACGGTATTCATAATTGTATAGCGGATTTTCTTAAGGTGAATGATGACCTTAATATCAGAACAGCAACTCTTGATGACCCTGATAACGGCTTACCTGAGGATGTACTTGAAAGTACCGATGTACTTATCTGGTGGGGTCATATGGCTCACGAGTGTGTTCCGGATGCTCTTGTTGAGCGTGTGCACAACCGTGTGATGAGGGGTATGGGCTTTATTGCACTTCATTCAGCACATTTTTCCAAGCCCTTCATTAAGCTTATGGGAACAACCTGCTCACTTAAGTGGCGTGACGGCGACCGTGAAAGAGTATGGTGCATAGCACCTTCACATCCGATTGCCAAAGGCTTGCCCGAGTATTTTAATATTCCTGTGGAGGAAATGTACGGGGAGCGTTTTGATATCCCTTCACCCGATGAAACAATCTTCTTAGGTTGGTTTAAGGGGGGCGAGGTTTTCCGTTCAGGCTGTTGCTGGACAAGAGGACTTGGCAGAGTTTTCTATTTCCAGCCAGGTCATGAGGAGAATCCTACATACTATATACCCGAAATTCAAAAGGTAATAACCAATGCTGTATATTGGGCTGCTCCCGAACAAGTTGTTGAAAAAATCGAATGTCCGTGGGTAGAGGTTACCGAATCCTTCTACGATGGTCCCAATAAATAATTATATCACAACACCTAAGGTTAGTAAAGGGGAATTTGTATGTTGAAGTTTTTATTCCAAGGCGATTCCATAACAGATGTAAACAGGATAGATGAAGATGACGGACAGGGCAGCTGTCTGTTCGGTTATGGATATCCGAATCTTTTTGCTTCTGAAATTATGCGCAAAAGAAAAGGTGAAATTGATTTTGTAAATCGTGGTATCAGCGGGGACAGAGTTGTTGACCTTTATGCAAGAATTAAGGAAGATATAATCAACCATAAACCTGATTATATGTCTGTTCTTATTGGTGTAAATGATGTTTGGCACGAGCTTTCGGTTCAGAACGGTGTAGATGCCGATAAGTTTGAGAAAATATATTCTATGCTTATTGAAGAAGTGAAAGCAGCCTTACCTGATATAAAGATTATTATTTTAGAACCGTTTGTGCTTAAAGGTATCGGAACAGAGATGTACTACGACGATTTCCGCGTTGAGGTAGAAAAAAGAAGTGCTGCTGCAAAACGTGTTGCGGAAAAATACAACCTTATGTTTGCACCGCTTCAAGAAGAATTCGATAATGCCGCCGCAGATGGCGATACTGCTTATTGGACCTACGACGGTGTTCATCCTACGGCTGCAGGTCACCAGATTATTAAGGAGGCTCTTGCAAAAGCCTTTGAGTCAATATCATAAAACAGAAAACCTGTTATACATTTGTATGTATAACAGGTTTTATATTTTTATTATTCCGTTTATATTTTCTGGTTCTGCAACACTAAGTATATAATCTCTGCCGTTAAGTGCACCCATTTCTTTTAGTGCCTCAACAGATGTATCAAAAGCAAGCTGAGGCGTGTTATTCTCACGGCTCAGGTGGGCAAGCACGATGTGTGTGGTGCCTTTGTTAACCAATGCCCTGAGCGTGTCAGCACAAGCATCGTTAGAAAGGTGACCTATGTTTGATAATATACGCTTTTGCAGAGTGTAGGGGTATGGTCCCGTGCGAAGCATTCCCACATCATGGTTTGATTCAATGTAAACCATTTTTGAACCGGTTATTTCCGACAGTAAATCAGGTGAAACATAGCCTGTATCGGTAGCTACAGCGGCTCGTGTTACACCATCACAGCCTGTAACAATATAACCTCTGCCGTCAGCACAGTCGTGTGAAGTTCTGACAGGTTTTATGTTAAGCCCGGCTACGGAAACAACATCGGTGTTCAAGGCAATGTCAATGTGCTTTTCCGTAAGAACACCTTTTTGCTTGAGTGCAAGCAATGTGCCTGGCGCAGCGTAAACGGGTATATGGTGTTTTGCGGCAAAGACACTTAACCCGCATATATGGTCGATGTGTTCGTGTGTAATAAAAATTCCTTTGATGGTGTCAACATCCACACCTATATTTTTTAGCATCAAGTCAGTTTGTTTGGCACTTCTGCCCACATCAACGAGTATACCGCCGTCATTATCGCCTATGTAAACAGAATTGCCGCTGCTTGATGAAAACAGCGGACAAAACTTAAGCATATTTATTAATCCTCGTCAAATGTTACTCGTGAAATATCTGCACCAACGGCAACCAGCTTTTCAACAATGTTTTCATAACCTCTGTCAATAAGCTTTATGTTACCTATGGAGGTTTCACCCTTGGCGATAAGTCCTGCAATAATCATCGCAGCACCTGCGCGAAGGTCGTCAGCCTCAACAGGGGCGGAGTGCAACGCTTCAACACCTGTAATAAGGGCGGTGTCACCGTTAACTATGATATTTGCACCCATTCTTCTGAGCTGGTCAATGTATTTGAAACGGTTGTCCCATACATCTTCAACAACAGTACTGTTGCCGTCACAAATAGATAAAAGTGTGGCAAATTGCGGTTGCATATCTGTGGGGAAACCGGGGTGAGGGCTTGTCTTTACGCGGCACGCACGAGGACGGTTTCCGTCTGAAATAATGCGGACACTTTCGTCACCCTCAATAACGGTTACACCGCAATCCTCCAGCTTGTTGCTGATGGATTCAAGGTGCTTGGGTATAACATTGTCAACAACAACATCTCCACCGGTAGCGGCAACAGCAACCATATAAGTGCCTGCTTCTATCTGGTCGGGGATGATTGAATATGTGCAACCGTGCATTTCGTCAACACCACGGATTTTAATAACCTCTGTGCCGGCACCGCGAACATCTGCACCCATAGAATTAAGGAAGTTGGCAAGGTCAACAATGTGAGGCTCTCTTGCTGCATTTTCAATTACTGTAAGGCCTTTTGCCTTTACAGCAGCCAACATAGCGTTTATAGTTGCACCGACTGAAACAACATCAAGATATATTGATGAGCCGTAAAGCTCGTCGCATTTTACATCAACGACAGCATTGTCGGTTTTTACTGTGGCACCCAATGCCTCAAATGCCTTGATATGCTGGTCAATGGGGCGTACACCAAAGTAGCAACCACCGGGCAGAGCAACACTTGCAGAACCGTATTTGCTGAGTAAAACACCCAAAAGGTAATATGAAGCACGCAGCTTTCGTGTCATCTCATCAGGGATGGTTATATCTGCGCGTACGTTTTTGGAATCTACCACAAGAACACCGGGCTCCGGCATGGTGACATCTGCACCAATGAAACGCAGAATTTTAGACATCATTCTGACATCGCTTATTTCGGGTACATTTTCTATGCGACAGGGTTCACCTGCAAAAACAGATGCCGCAATTATAGGCAAAGCTGCATTTTTGGCACCGCTTATAGTGATTTTACCGTTGAGTTTGTTTCCGCCGCGGACAACAAATCTTTCCACAAACCGCACTCCTTAAAAGAAAATATATAGATTTGAACTGAAAAATCAGCAGAAAATACTATTATAGTTCAACCTAAAGTAGTATAACACTTTTGCGGTAAAAATGGAAGTATTATTTTGAATAATAAAAATGCATTTTAGTATAAAAAAACAATTGTATTTTGTTAGCAATACACAAAACATCTGTTTGTGCTTTATTTTGTCCACATCATTTTATAAAAATACGGGTATGCGGATAAAAATTGAGAGAGTGTTGTTCTGCTTGAAGAACCGGGGTCATTTATATAAAATGAGGCTGTGGTTAAAGTATTTGTGCTTTTAACTCCTGTAACCACAACGTAATGCTGACCGCCGTAGGAGTTTTTTGCTCCGACAATAACAGGCTTACCTGCTGAAAGACTTTTGTAAATAGTTTCAAGATAACCTGAGGATGACGTAACTATAGTGTAGTTTGATGGCCAGTAAACAGCACCGCCCGATGTGTAGGAGAGCTTTTTTGCCATGGTGTGGGGATATATTGTAGTTCCTGTGCGGTAGCTTTCGGTCATTGCAAGTGCAGTAGTGGCACAACCGATTTTAGCTATTGACTGACCTGAATTGCCCAGGGTAACTTTTGCCCAACGGGAATCTGTCTGCTTGTAATCGGGTACCTTTAAGCTGATTGCTTTATAAGTGCTGATCGGTTTGGTTTGTGTTAAATAGTTTTTGTTTACATAACCTGTTTTATTACCGCTGTAAATAATCCTTGCGAAGTCACCTGTAACCGTGAGTACCGTTACGGCAGTTCCTGATGGTAAATTGCCGAGAATTGTACCTGCAGTTGAAGGGGTACTGCGCACTCTTAATTTACCGTAGGTTGTTTTTACATAACGCACCGCAGAGGAAACACGGTAAATATAATCACTGTGGCAGTAACCGTATCCGCTGTCGTTGTATTGAACATACATATATTTACCGCTTACAGATAAAATTGTTACATATGAATTACGCTTGAGTGTTGTTTTAACAGCAGCGGAAGCAGAGGGTGAAACCCTCACGTTTAAAGATGTGGAAACGGTGTTTACACGCCCTGCACCTTCAATTGATGATATTGCTTTGGCCTTTGGTGATATCGTAAACACACTAAGGCATAAAACAATTGCTGAAATCAGAGAAATAAATTTCTTCAAAAAAATCACCTCGTATGAAAAAGATACACAAATCTTATCATACGTGGTGAGTAATTTCATTACACAAATATTGGAATCATCTGTTTTGCTCTATGAGCTCAGCGGCTATTGACTGTAATTCCTCAATAGATGAAATAAGACCGATTCTCGCCCTGTAATTAGCGGCGCCGTGTAAGCCCTTGGTGTACCAGGCGGCATGCTTTCGGGCTTCGCGTAAGCCTACATATTCACCCTTGTATTCGCATATTTTTTCAATATGCCTCAGCATCACCAGCATTTTTTGCGTTACCGGTGGCTCGGGTAAAATAACTTCATGGTCAAGGTATGCGTTAATCTCTGCAAAAACCCATGGTCTGCCAAGAGCACCCCTGCCTACCATTACCATATCACAGCCTGTTTCTTCAAGCATTTTGGCGGCAGAAACGCCGTCAACTATGTCACCATTACCTATAACAGGTATGCTTACTGCTTGCTTTACAGCTTTTATAATATTAACATTAACAGGTGGAGCATACATCTGCACTTTTGTCCTGCCGTGGACTGTTATGGCTGATGCTCCTGCCTGCTCGCACATTTTTGCAAGCTCAACTGCGTTTATGCTGTTATCATCCCATCCTGAACGCATTTTTACCGTTACCGGTACTGTGGAGGCTTTTACTACAGCCTCTACGATTTCTGCCGCAAGAACAGGATTCTTCATAAGTAATGCGCCACCGCCGGATGATGCAACCTTTGGCGCAGGACAACCCATATTAATGTCGATAAAATCCGGAGAAAATTCCAATGCTTTTTCGGCGGCAGTTGCCATTGTGGTGGGGGAATTACCGAAAATCTGAGCACCCGACGGACGCTCAGGCTCTGTTATACTCAGTAATTCAGCACTCTTTTTATCACCAAGGCTTATTCCCTTGGCGCTTGCCATTTCTCCTACGGTATATGCAGCACCGTAACTGCGGCAAAGCTCGCGGAAAGCTCTGTCAGCAACACCTGCCAAAGGTGCAAGAGCAGCTTTTTCTTTAAATTCAATGTTACCTAATTTCATACTGTTTACCATTCCGTCTGTGACTTTTTAACAGAATATCACGAATTACAAAACAAATCAAGAGGGGGATTACATTGCAGAAAAAATACCCATAAAATTCCATATATAGTAAATAAAATAGAATTTGTTGTAACATATTGGGAAGTTTCACAGTTTTTTTGGTGTATGTTTGTTAAAAGTGATAATATGAATTTCTTGACAAATGTGATATAATTCAAGGGTAAAAGTCTAACTTTTTAATTGGAGGAATATCACATGAAGACAGGCTTCAAAAAATCCTTAGCTGTTTTTATGGCAGCACTTATGCTTATTACTGCATTCAGTGTTTCCGTATCAGCGGCAACAACTTACTCAGTTACATACAAACCCGGTAACTATGCAAAAGAAACTACCGAGACAGTTTGGGATGGTATTGAGAAAAACACAAGTATCACCCTTGCAGGTGAGATGTATACCCGTACAGGTTATACACAGTCAGGTTGGTCAACAAATGCAAGAGGTACATCCAGAACATACACTCTTGAAAGAAGTGTTAAGATTACCAAAAACCTTACACTCTATCCTTACTGGACTGCAAATAAATACACAGTAACCTTTGACGGCGGTGAGTTTGGCGTAGGTACAGGTAAGTCTTCAGAGGTAACTTTCAACAAGACAACTACTGCTCCCGATGCACTCTTTACACGTGACGGATACATCCAGACAGGTTGGACAGCAACAGTTATCGAAATCACAGAGGATGCTGACGGCAACGAGGTTCTCACCCCTGTTGAGGATACAATTGAGCTTAAAGGCAAAACTGCTCCCGTAACAGGTGATGTTATATACACACCTGTATGGACAAAGGTTGTTATTGATGCTGAGTCTGAAATTTCAGGCACAAACTTTGGTGCAGTCTGCGTTGGTTATACCGTACCCGGTGCACAGACAATTACAATCACTAACACAGGTAACGTAACACTCAATTATACACTTCCCACAAGTGAAAACTACAATGTGGCTGTTAAAAGCGGTAAGCTTGCTCTTGAACCCGAGGCAACACTTATTATAACAGTACAGCCCAAGTCAGCACTTGCTGCAGGCAAATACGAAGAAGCTCTCGTTATTACTTGTGATGCTGCAAACCTTTCAGTTGAGTTTGGTGCTAAATTCACAGTTTCAGAGCACAGCTTTGATAAGTATGTTTCCAACGGAGATGCCACATATACTCAGGATGGTACCAAAACTGCTAAGTGTACTAACGGTTGCGGTGCAACAGACACAATTGCAGATGTTGGCAGTATGAAGGTTTTCTCAGCAGAGAACAACACAGTTGACGGACTTATTCCTCAGTACATTTACCACAAAACCGTACGCTTTACAGTATATGGCAGCGGTATGGATAATGCGGAGGCAACAGTAGGTTCAAAGAGATTCCTCCCTGTTTCCTGGTATGTAAACGATACTCATAACGGTGAGTTTACAGAGGCTAAGGGTTACGATGTAAACTATGTTCATACCGACTTTGGTTCATTCACTCTTACTGTTGAATACAAAGAGCAGGAAATGAATGCTGAAGGTGAATGGGTAGACACAGGCGTTACAGACACCAAGACATTTGACTACACCGTTGGTCCTTCTGAAAAGGATGAGCAGGAGGTTGTAAGACCTAACACAATTGTTAACATCATCTTCGGTCTCTTCGGCTATTTCTTTGAGCTTATCGGCGGTTTGTTCAGCTAATAGTATAATGTATTAATTAAATCCACCTACATCGTGTTAACGGTGTAGGTGGATTTTTTGTTTATTCTTTCGACTCCGTGCATCATATAAAAAAACATCCACCCATAAATGGGTGAATGTTTTTGTGAAGCATACTTCACCGCACCCTAACTTACGTCCTGGGGACAAACCTTGAATTTGCACTATCTTGGGCGGATTGGATGTGGCAGCTTGCCACTGGTGGAGATGGCGAGAGTCGCCCGAAATACTTC
>JAZULH010000100.1:0-4153 GCA_045602985.1 Acutalibacteraceae bacterium
CACGCCACATAAATGTAAGAATCTGTGCTCTTGTGCAGGTATTATCAGGCGAGAAGGTTGTTGCAGATGTTCCTGTTGTAATGCCTCTGTCAACCGCCCATTTTACGCTATCGGCATACCATGCATCATCCGCCACATCCGTAAACTTAAGGCTTTCTGTTGTAATAAGTTCTACACCGTTTACGTCGAAATATTCGGCATCAACCTTATTTTTTGTAGCCTGCGAAACCTGAAATACGTTTGAGCTTTCGTATCCGCCGGTCATTGCAATAAGGTCGGCACTGGTTGTCGGATGAAGAACACTTGCCATCCACACAGAGCCATCAGTTCTTTCAAGAAGCTGCATTCGTTTGCTGTCAAAATTCCATGTATAAACATTCGGAAGAAGCGCAATGTTTGAGTCTGTATCACGGCTGTATGCTCTGTATGTAGCAGTTTTTCTGTACATATTGGGGTTGTTTGTTAAATAGTTTTCTGTACATGAGAAGGGAGTAATACCATCCTCGGTCAGCCCCTTGGGTGGATGGTCTTCAAGACCGTAAACCTTACCGTCGGCCCCGTAGTATCCGCCCAAAGTTTCGCATACATATTTTGCTCCGCCCAAAAGGGGACCGTATCTGTAAGCATTGCCGTCACAATATCTGCAGGCGATTACATTGATATAATCCTGATTTTCAAACTTAATACCAACAAAGTTACCATTTTCGTTTGATGAAAATACAGGGAATATTCTTTCCACCTTATCGGTAGAGTTAAAACCTATATGGTAGGTAGAGCTGTATCCGTAAAGCTTACCGCTTTTGCTCTGCACAAAACCGTATATATTCTGATTTCTGTTTTCATCACTGTGTGCCCAGATTTTTGTCAAAAGTTCATGCGGGAACACACGCTCTGCATCGCTGCACACTTTAACAATGCCAAGCTTCATTTCGTAGTTCTGAATAACCTCTCCGCTTGCAAATGCATTCTTGTCAATGCCTGTTACATTGATTTGGTTATCCCAACGCCAGAAAGCATTGTCATTGGTGATAAGGCCGTTAGGAACAACGCACTTTACCTTGTCCGTCATTTTTGCAAGACCTCTTGCATAGCCGTCCTTACCCTCAATATAGGTATATCCCATATAGAACGAACTGTCATTCTTGATGATACCGATAACCCAGCCGTCGTTGGATTCCTCGTAGTCATATACATCTGTTGCAACAGTTTTACCGCTAAGCTCCTTTACCTCGCCGCTATTTGTAAGGTAATGATTTGCGGTGGCTTTTTTTACATTTGTTGCAATTTTCTTCTTTTCATATTCAGAGGTAACGCCGTAAAGCGTGCCGTCTGCGGTTACAATGTTTCTCTGGGTGTAAAGGGTATCAATCTTGTGCGTATAATAGGAATAGCTGACAACATCCCTGATTTCGTTTTTTATAACGGGGTCTATTTGTTTGAAATCAACACCCACCTGATAATATACGTTATCAGGCGTTACAAATTCCTCATCGCCGAGTATATGGTTTGCATTGTAGTTTGGTGTCACGTTAAGTTCAGGATATGTTTTATACTCGTAGTTTATTATCTCCGCAGGCGGAAGAAGCTTTTCTGCATCAGCCTTATTTGTAAGCATAATCTTATCGGTTACAAACGAGAATGACTTTGTACTTCTGCTCTTATCCTCGTCCGCTGCAAAGAAATTATCTATCTGTGAATAGAGGATTGTTGAGGTTGAGCCAAGGAAGTGTGAAAATGTAATAAAGTTTCCGCTTGCATCCGTTGCCACGATAACTGCGGCGGGAGTAAGCTTTCTTACAAACTGTTTGTTTTCATCGTATATATCTGCGGAAATTACGATGGTATCCTTTGTAAGATTATATACCTTTGCCCAGTCAGATTCCTTTCCGTTCATAACCAAGTCATATTCCGCTTCGTCAATGATACCGAGTCTGGTAACAGCAATTTCTTTACCGACGGTACCGTATGTTCCAAGGTAACTTATTTTGACGTAATGGTTCTGATAATCACTTCTCTTTACCTCCGGAGCAAAGCTTGGTTGTATACCTATCGTTTCGTCATAGAATCGGGTTCCAATATCGAACCGCTGTATAGAGCCGGCTTCCATATTGTAAGGTACGCCGAAATTGGTGCCGTATACATGGGTAATCGGTATGTATTTTCCAAAAAGACTTCCTTCTGTAAGATCGGTAGTCTTGCCTTCTGTTGGACTTGTTACTGTCGGCTCTTTTTCCTGATTGGTTGTTTTATCAGAGTTTGTTTCACTGTCGGTATCCTCGACCTTTATAAACGAAACGTTCTGAGTAGCAGCAAGTCTTGGGTAATACTTGCCCCCTGTCTGCTTCATGGAATCAAAATCCACAGGCATATAAGATTTATAACCGTTGGAAGCCGTAATTGTCAGGTACACGTCCTTGATATCGGTTTCGGATATTTCTTCCTTATATGAGCTGTTGGAAAACGAGTTCTTGCCAACAATTTTGAAATCTTTACTGCTTGAAAAGAACTGAACCCAGTTATTTCCGTTGGAATTATATCCGACACCCATATAGCGGAATTCGGGATTAAGAATATTGGCACGGTGTCCGGGGCTGTTCATCCATGATTCTACAACCTCCGCAGGATTACGCTGACCCCTTGCGATGTTTTCTCCGACATTACTCCAGGTATAAGTGGAAGGAATTGCCGAGTAGCAATCGCTTCCGTCGGGTCTGTCATGAGAAAAAGTGGTTACAAGCTCCTTTTCACGAATATCGCAGATATCCTGAAGAGTACCGTTCATGGAAAGCGAATCAAGACCTTCCTTGGCACGTTCAATATTACAAAGTCTTAAAACCTCCCATTCAAACTCGTTGACAGAAAGCTCGCTGTATTTTGCTTTGCTGAGGTCCCGTGCAACACCTCCTGCCTGTCCCCCTTCGGTTTTACTACCGACGTTAAAGGTGTAACAGATCACAGCCTGCTTTTTATCCTCGGTAAGACTTTTCATTTCAGAAAGCTGACCGTTGATTTTGGTTGTGGATTTAACGTATTTTATATATTTATCCTGACCTGCCTTTATTCTGACGGTAACGGAAACCTTATATGAGTTACCCTCAATAAAACAGCCGTTGTCATCAAAATCGCCGTCCCATTCCACCTTTACAACCTCGGTGCTTGCCGTTGAGGGAACAGAGCCCGAATTTACCGGCTTTTCACCTGTCACTGGCTCGGTTACTGTAATATTGAAAATATTTACAACCGACGCAGCAAACACATTTGTTGGAAGTATGCTGATAAGCATACATAAGCATAAAATTGTACTTAATAACTTTTTCAATGTTCATTCCTTCTTTACTTTATAATATAGTAAATTTTTATTTTTTTAATAGTGTACAAAAAACGGGCACTTATTTACAACTCATTTTCTTTGCAAATTCTTTTACCTGTTGTTTTCTCTTTTTAGAGAGTTCTGTCGCAAGACATTTCGGGCATCTTGTAAGTGTTTTTGAACGGCTTCTGAGCTGCGTCTGCCACGAGTGACCTTTTTCGCATTTCCACCATACCGGAACAGAACTGCTCGGGCTGACAGTTTCAGGGGTGAACGGCATGTTTTTTTCGTCATCCCACTCGGATAATAAATACTCCTTTCCTTCCTTAATGCAATAATCCTTTAATTTCAAATTTATCACCCTCCACATCTTGAAAAATTTGATATTATATGCTACAATAATTATACACCGTCCCCCAAGGGACGAAGCAATAGTTTTTTGATATTTTTTCAAAGAAATTTTTTATACTGGAAACGGAGATATTTTTATGAACGACAGGAACTTATTTTCCATAGGTGAAATTGCAAAAGCAGTTGGAATTACACGCAAAGCCATATTAAATTACGAAATCAAAGGTCTAATAAAACCTGACCAAAAAGATGGTGCTACAGGCAACAGATATTACACCATTGATACCTTTACTCAAATCCGTACAATCCGTGTATTTCAGGACTTAGGGTTGTCGCTTGACGAAATAAGAGCATATTTCAGCGATACAACGGATTTACAACCGATGATAGAACGGCTTGAAAAAATGCGTGATGAACTTAATCTTACCATTGAAAAGCTGAAAGAAAGAACACATAAAAAAGGTGATGTTATACGAGAAATCACTATTGAAC
>JAZULH010000101.1:0-26071 GCA_045602985.1 Acutalibacteraceae bacterium
ACTACGTGTACAGAAAGACTGCAAACTCAACTTGGGTAAGAATTGCTGCGGTAGGTGGCACAAACAACACAACCTTCCTTGATAAAACAGCAAAGAAGGGTACAACATATACCTACACAGTACGTGCAGTATGTGGCAAGGTAACAAGCTCATATTACTCAGGTATCAGCTGTAAGGATAAGTATTAAATACACAGAAAAGCCGCCTTCGGGTGGCTTTTTTTATGGTAAAATCCGGTATTGGTCATTTTCTCTATATTGTTGGCTTTTTGTTACAAAAAAATTGGTTGTATTTTAGTAAATCTGCTACTTCCTAAAAATCAAAAAAGTGTTATAATATAATAGTAAATTAATATGACCATAAAAGGAGAAGTATTAAATGAAGAAAGCATTAAGTTTATTTTTGGCAATGCTTATGCTGATGTCTGTATTCAGCGTTGCAGCTTTTGCCGCTACAACCCCCGAACTCACATCGGTAGTTGCAGGCTACAACGGTGTTGAGCTTAAGTGGTCAGCAGTTGTGGGTGCTGCAGGTTATGCAGTTTTCCGTCAGGATTCCTCCGAAGCAGAAGGGGAACTGATTAAGGATGTAGTCACCACATCTTACACAGACAAAAATGTTTCTTACGGCAAAACATACAAGTATGTTATTGCTACAAAGAATGTTGACGGCACATTCTCAGAGGTTAACTTTGAGAACGGTGTTAAGGTAACATACGACCGTGTTCAGCTTAAGGCTGTATACAACAACTATGATGGTGTTAACCTTTCTTGGAAAGCAACTCCTGCTTCAAAGAACGGTTACAGAATTTTCCGTCAGGTTGGCAACACAAAACCTGTTTTCCTTGCTGATGTTAAAACAACATCTTATGTTGATACAGATGTTACATACCAGGGCGAATATAAATATGCTATTGTTTCTCTTAATGCAGAGTTGAATTATACTGAAACTCTTGATTGGAACAATGCTATCAATGTTAAGTATGATCTCATTGACCTTCAGAAGCCCACATGCACCAATACAGGAATTGTTCTTGAATGGGGCAAGGTTGACGGTGCTTCCGAATACGAGATTTACCGTAAGTCAAATAAAGCAGGCGACAAAGGCAGCTTGGTTGGCACAGCAAACGAATGTATCTTTAATGATACATCTGTTGAAGCAGGTGTTACATACACATATTGTGTTGTAGTTGCAGGTGTTGCGCCCGATTATGCAAACGGTATCAAGGTTACACACCAGCTTTTGAAGTTTGACAAGCCTGTTCATCAGTTTGATGGTCTTAAAATCAGCTGGACAGCGATGTCAGATGCATCAAACTATTATGTTTATCGTATGACTAATGCAACCGGTGACAAGACCCTTGTTGCTACAACAGAGTCAAACTCTTACCTTGATAAGAGCGTTGATAATGGTATGACATACACATACGCAATTTCAGTACAGTACAAAAACGGCAAAATAGTCAGCGAGGATTATGACAACGGTTTGGTTGTTAAATATTCAAGACCTATTTGCTCAAGGGTTAGCCACGGTGTACACCCATTCTACGCAACAGACAAGGTTGTTGTTGATGTTCAGCCTACAGTATACGATATAGGCTACAAGCATTATGTTTGTGCAGAGTGTGGGGCAGAATCTTCTAAGAAGGTTGTAGCTCAGCTCGCACCTAAGACTCCTGAAATTATCTCTCTTCATAATACAAACCTTGGTGTTAAGTTGGCATGGGAAGTTGTTGACGGCGCAGACCTTTATGTTGTTTACCGCAGATCAACAATCAACGGTAAGAGCAGCGGTTGGCAGATTATAAGAACTCTTGTTGGTACTTCCTGCTACGATAATTCAACAGTTACAGGCGGTTATTACAGATATGCAGTTAAGGCTGTTCGCAGAACTTCATATGCATATCCTCTTGAAGTTGTACGTGATGCAGATAATGCAGTTAATACCCTTACTTGGGTGAAGAATTTTGCAAGAGCAAATTCTTACTACATCTACCGTAAGGATGATCCCAACAGCAACTTCTGGAACACACTCGCTCTTATCAGCGATAAAAATGCATTCATTTCCGAAAAAACAGGAAGATATATGATGCAGTTTAAGGACACAAATCCCAATCCCGAAGCAACAGGCTACTGTGTTCGTGGCGTTCTTATCAGCGGACTTGGTTCAGGCAGAGTTATCAGAGTAGTTAAAACTCCTGTTGGTCTTACTGCTACAAACAACACATCAGGTATTCTCTTTAAATGGAACAAGGTTGCAGGCGCAACAAGCTACAGAGTATATCGTAAGCTTGCAAGCGACAGATATTGGACATTTATGGGCTACACCACAAAAACATATTATCCTGATTACGAAACCGAAAATAACAACACTTACGTTTATACAGTAAGAGCTGTTTGCCACGGTCACTTCAGCGATTATGTTCGTGAGGGTGTAAAAATCGCAAGAATTGATTCACCCGTACTTGTTTCTGCAAAGTCAGGCAGAGATGGTATTACCGTCGTTTGGGAAGGTGTAGAAGGTGCCACAAGGTACAATGTTTACAGAAAAACTTCTACCACAACATGGAAGATGATTGGTAAGGTTACTGATATGAAGTCAACTGCTTACCTTGATAAATCTGCTAAGAAGGGTGTTACATATACTTACACCATAAGAGCCGTTAAGGGTTCAGATATGAGTTCATATTATCCTGCAGGTGTTTCTTGTAAAGACCTTTATTAATTAAGATAAATAACCTCAATCTCGTCAGAGATTGAGGTTATTTTTTAATATATATTATTCAGTATTTCTATTGCATGAGCAATACAGCCATCGTTGTTGGAACGCGTTATGTGGGTTCCGACCTTTAATGCTTCGGGTGAGCCGTTTTCAGGGACAAATCCGGCAGCTGCGGCAACAAGCATTTCCACATCGTTGTAACCGTCACCTGCAGAGTAGGTGTTTTTTTGTTCAATGCCCAATGCAGCGGCAAGCTTCAGTAATCCTGTACCCTTGTCCACACCTTTTTTTAATATTTCTACATAGTCGCCTGTAGTCTTCAGGTAGTTGATTTCAGGATGATTGTCAAGTATTGTCTGAACTTGCTGTGAACAACCGTGGGCTGCAATCATAACCTTGGTCCAGGGGAGTGGTGCATCCTCGGGTTTTTCGATGTTTACAAACTCAATATCCTGACTTGTAAAGTGATGGCGAGAGTTTTCATTGAGGTTTATTGCGCAAACCTTGTTTATGTTATAAAACTCTATGCAGATATCAGGGTAGTGGGATAATATGTCCCTTATACATTCAAGTCCTTCATCACCAACGGCATCGTTAAAAATAACCTTGCCCTTTTCATAATCATAAGCCATTGCACCGTTTCCCAATAAAACAGGGGCGTTAATATACTCGGGATTATATAAGTGAAAGCCCTGGAAAATTCTGCCTGTACATACCGTGAATTTTCCACCCTCATTTATAAAATCAGAAATTGCTTTTTTTACTTCGGCTGTGATTTCTCCGTTGTCATTTTTCAATGTTCCGTCAAAATCACTTGCTAACAATACGTTTTTGAATTTCATATAATCACCGTAATAATTATATCAAACAGATTTTAGCATTTCAATATTAATTATGGTGTTTTGTTGTCAACTTTCATAAATACAAGGATGGATGTTTGTGTAAATTCTATTAAAAACGGGTGAAAAATTCTTGATTATAACACTACTAAATGTTATAATACTAAATTGAATTGATGATTTTTTTCGGAGGTAACAGTATGCTTGTATTAAAAGATGATTACAAAGCAACTCTTTCAATGAGAGACACACAAAAAGCGATTAAGCTTACGAGGGATACTTTTCAGAATAATCTTTGTGCTGTACTTAATCTTGAAAGAATTTCAGCACCTCTTTTTGTTACAAGGTCCAGTGGTCTTAACGATGACCTTAATGGTGTGGAAAGGGCTGTTTCCTTTGATGTTAAGGCAATGCCTGATGATGGCGAGGCAGTAATTGTCCATTCTCTTGCCAAGTGGAAGCGTATGGCATTACAGAAATACGGCTTTAATCCGGGCGAGGGTCTTTATACAGATATGAATGCAATCCGACGCGATGAGGATATGGATAACCTTCATTCCATATACGTTGATCAGTGGGATTGGGAACGTGTTATCGAGCGTGACGAAAGAAATGAGGATTTTCTTAAACAGACGGTTCAAAAAATCGTTGATGCTCTTTGTGATACTTTGGCAACTGTAAAGGAGCGCTTTCCGCAGGTTACAACAAACATTGTCAGAGATGTACATTTTGTAACAACACAGGAGCTTGAGGATATGTATCCTACATTCACAGCCAAAGAGCGTGAAAAAGCAATTTCTCAGAAGTACGGTACTGTGTTTGTTATGAAAATCGGTGAAAAGCTTAACAGCGGTAAACCTCACGATGGCAGGGCACCGGATTATGATGACTGGCAGCTTAACGGAGATATTATAATTTATAACGAGGTTCTTGAAGATGCCTTTGAAATTTCATCGATGGGTATACGTGTTGATGAGGTTTCCCTTGATTATCAGCTGCGAGCTTCAGGCAAGGATGAACGCAGAGCGTTTCCTTACCACAAACAGATACTTGAAGGCAAACTGCCTCTTACAATCGGTGGTGGCATAGGTCAGTCAAGATTGTGTATGTTGGTTTTGGGCAAGCTTCATATCGGCGAGGTTCAGGCGTCGTTGTGGCCCGAGGAAATGAAAAAGCTCTGTGCTGAAAAAGGTGTAAACTTACTGTAATAACTATCTGACTGAAAGGTGAGTTTTGTGGATAGAAGAGAAGATTTAAGAAATGTAGCCATTATTGCCCACGTTGACCACGGCAAGACAACTCTTGTTGACCAGCTGCTTCATCAAAGCGGTATTTTCCGCGATAATGAACAGGTGGATGAGCGCGTAATGGACTCTAATGATTTGGAGAAGGAACGCGGTATTACCATTCTTTCTAAAAATACAGGCATACACTATAACGGTGTAAAAATAAATATTGTTGATACCCCCGGCCACGCTGATTTCGGCGGCGAGGTTGAGCGTATTATGATGATGGTTGATGGTGTTTTGTTGCTTGTTGATGCATTTGAGGGATGTATGCCACAGACACGCTTTGTGCTAAAAAAAGCTCTTGCTTTAGGCAAAAAAGCAATTGTTGTTATTAATAAAATTGACAGACCGGGCGCCCGTCCCTTAGAGGTTATTGATGAGGTGCTTGACCTGTTTATTGAGCTTGGCGCCAACGACGAGCAGATTGAGTTCCCTGTAGTGTTTGCATCTGCAAAGGATGGATATGCCTCCCTCGATTCCAATGTGCGCGAGGGTGATATGCGCCCGCTTCTTGATTCAATTATTGAAAATATTGAACCTCCGTGTGGTGATCTTAACGGCCCGTTGCAGTTGCTTTTCTCCAGCCTTGATTATGACGATTATCTTGGCAGAATCGGCGTTGGCAGAGTAGAACGCGGTTGTGTCAAGGAGGGTCAGCAGGTTGTGCTTTGCAAGCAGGACGGTTCAACACAAAATGTTAAGGTAGTCAAGCTTTATAATTTTGAAGGACTTGCCCGTGTAGAATGTGCGCAGGCAAAAATGGGTGATCTGGTAGCTGTTTCAGGTATTACTGAGCTTAATATAGGTGAAACTGCTTGTGATAAGGAGCACCCTGAGGCATTACCCTTTGTTAAGATTGATGAGCCTACAATCTCAATGAACTTTATGGTTAATGACAGCCCCTTTGCAGGTCAGGAGGGTAAGTTTGTTACTTCCCGTAATATACGTGCCCGTCTTTTCAAAGAGGTTGAAACTAATGTAAGTATGCGCGTTGAAGAGACCGATTCCACCGATACCTTTAAGGTAAGCGGACGTGGTGAGCTCCATCTTTCAATACTTATTGAAACAATGCGTCGTCAGGGTTATGAGTTCCAGGTTTCCCGTCCGCAGGTTATTTATAAAAAGGATAGTGACGGTCAGCTTCTGGAGCCTATGGAGCTTCTTATAGTTGAAGTACCCGAGGCATACGTGGGTGCCGTAATGGAAAAAATCGGTTCACGTAAGGGCGAGCTTGAAAATATGGATGTCCGTGACGGTGGTTCAACTCACATAGAGTTTAAAATTCCTGCACGTGGACTTATCGGTTATCGTTCGGAGTTTATGACTGATACAAACGGCAACGGTATTATGAACAATCTTTTTGCAGGCTATGAGCCTTATAAGGGCGATATCCAGATGCGTGAACGCGGTTCCATTGTTGTACACGAGGCAGGCGAGTCAACAGGCTACGGACTCTTCAATACTCAGGATCGCGGCAGACTGTTTATCGGTCCGGGTGTGCCTGTTTATGAGGGTATGATTGTTGGTGAGTGTGCAAAAAATGAGGATATTGTTTGTAATGTATGTAAGAAAAAGCAGATGACAAACACACGTGCATCCGGTAGTGACGATGCTTTGAGATTGGTTCCTCATACAACACTTTCTCTTGAACAGTCAATGGAGTTTATAGGTGATGACGAGCTTTTGGAAATTACTCCTGAAAGTATCCGTCTCAGGAAGAGGATTCTTTCAAAAGAAAAACGAATGAAACAGCAGTTCGGTCACAAATAATTTCTTTCCGGGGGTAACGGATATGAAGAAAAAGGTTATTGTAGTCATTGTTCTTGTTCTTATAGCGGCAGCTGTTGTGGCTTCTGTGCTCTGTGCAACTTCCCGAAAAGGAAATACACAAACTGCACAGACTTCCACTACTACTGAAGCTGATTCTGCAATACAAACCTCAAAAGCATACTTTAACGGCTTCCTGAAAAGGTACAATAACAGTATGTCTGAGCTTGTCCGTATGGTGTACGATCCTCAAAATGTAAGGGCAGATTGGCTGGCAGACGGACTTTGCATAAATTTTTCAAAGGTCGAAAGCTTTAATGATGTTATTGCTGAGGACGTATCTCAACTGAAGTTTTCTGATATTATGAGTGAGGATGAGTTTTCTGAGCTCAAGGGGAACGGTACTCAGTCGAATTTTTGGTTTATTTATGATACTGCAAAGCTTAACGCTTTATTTGATGCGGTCTATGGTAAAGGTAAATTTACCGCACAGTCACTTTTGGGTGGGGAAAAAGCAGATATGATAACCACAAAGGGTTATTATCTCTATAATTCCTTGCCTGATTATGCGGCAAATTATACCTACTATGTCAATTACCGTTCTGTTGAACACATCGGTAACAAAATAAAGCTTAAGGTTAATCTGATTTTTTCTGTTGAAAGCGACTTTAATTCCGAGTGTATCAATGTTTTTGAGTTTAATACACAGAATACCGTTTGTGAAATTCCTTTGGATTCCGCTAAACCTTCTGATTATACATATAAGTCCTTGAAGGATGAGTTCGGTTTCGATGAAAGTAAATTAAATGAGTTTACTGTTGTTCTTACAGAAACTGCTGATGGTTTACGGTTTGAAACAATTGAATTATAATTTCCTAAAGCCGTCTTTTTGACGGCTTTTACTGTAGTTGCAAACAATATGAAAATGTGGTAAAATAACAATCAGTTAAGAAAGAGAGAGGTGTTATCATGGCAGACAAACGCGATTTCCCTGATAACGATAATCGTAGAATTTCTATTGATGATGATTATATCGAGTTGATAGATGATGATTCTGCTGACGGTATTTTCGGCAACTCTGTACCCGATGTTATAGAGATTGAACCTGATGATATTTTCAGCGATTCCTCCAATGATGTGTATATTGGGAAAAAATCACATGTTCAACCATCTACAAATGATGTTTACTTTGCCAAGCGTAAGAGCGCGCCTGTACCGCAACAACGTCCCACGGCTAATTCACAGGCAACGCGGCGGGTTACTCCCCAAGGCAGACCGCAGTCCGCAAATTCTCAGCGTGCTCCGCAGCAGGCTACTCAACAACAGCTGCGCCAACGACAGGCTCAGCAACAAGCCAATATGCGTCGCGCGAATGACAAGTTTGACACTCAAAAGGTCAGACGTGTTGACAGCGAAGAAATTTCAGATTTTGAAGCTCGTCGCCAAAAACTCCCTCAAAAGGGCGGAGCAAAACGCAAAAAATCACCTGCCGCAGTTGCACTCGTTGTAATTCTTGCGGTTATTATAGGCTTCGGCGGAATTGTTATGGCTATGGCAGGATCTGTTGTGGGAAAGTTTAATAAGGCAGATCCTATTGAGCATATTGAGGACGTGGATTCTTTGCGAAGCGAAAGCCACGTAAGGAACGTCCTTCTTATCGGTGCCGACGCAGACCGTGGCGGCTCCTCACGTAGCGATAGTATTATGATCGCATCTGTTAACAAGCAAACAGGCAGAATCACCGTGTGTTCTATTCTTCGTGATACGCATGTTGCCGTTCCCGGTAAACGTGAATCAAAAATAAATGCCGCGTATTCATGGGGCGGAGCAAATCTGCTAATACAGACTGTCGAGCAAAACTTTGGTATCAGGATTGACGATTATGCCGCAGTAGACTTTGAAATGTTTACCGCTTTGGTCGATGGCTTGGGCGGTATAGAGGTCGATGTTACAGAGGCTGAGGCTGATTATATAAATAACCGCCACAAATACGGTAACGAAGAAAAACCTGAGGAGGTTCCTGCAGGTGAGAAGGTTCACCTTACAGGCTATCAGGCTTTGTGGTATGCTCGTATCCGTAAGCTTGACGATGATTTTCATCGTACTGAGCGTCAGCGTAAGGTTATTTCAGCAATTGTTAAGGATGTTAAGGGTCAACTTAACCCGGTGGGCGTATTCGGGCTTGTTTCGACTGCACAGGATGTAGCACCATACATAACCACTACGCTTTCTACCGGTGATTTCTGGAGCCTTATGTTCAGTCTTACATCTTGTATGACAAAGTCAGGCGGCAATATGGACAAGCTGCTTGTAACACAGCAGATTCCGTTTGATGATACTTGGTGGTATTCAAAACAATGGGATGGTTCGAGCATTTCCATCGATGTTGAAGCTAACAGGGAAAAGCTTCAGTCTCTTTTGTATGATGATTATGAAATTGAAGAGACTGATGTTGATTCTGATGATCAATAAAATGTAATAACAGTGTAAACTCCCGCATATATTTTTTTGAGAATATATGAAGGGAGTTTATTTTTTATGGATATTTCTTTAAAGCATACGGATTATAAATATCTTAAAACAATGGCTGATAATACGGTGGAGGAGATTGTGGAATGCGAACTGACTCTGCCCGAATATATGCCCGAAATTTTAAGGATTATTAAATCCTCTGCCACCCCAAAAATAACATCCTGCCGCCTTGTGGGGGAGCGTATAACTATTGACGGTGTATGTGAGCTGCGTTTGATTTATACCGCCGAGGATGACTGTGTTTATACATTTTCTCAAAGCCGTACATTCACAAGGTATTGCGAAAACAGCGATTATGCAGATTGCGTTGATGTAGGTGCAGGTGTGAGTGTGGGATATGTTAATTGTCGTGCCACGGGTACAAAACGAGCAGAGCTTAAGGCAGGGCTTTCCTTACG
This sequence comes from Acutalibacteraceae bacterium, assembly GCA_045602985.1. Classification (GTDB taxonomy): domain Bacteria; phylum Bacillota; class Clostridia; order Oscillospirales; family Acutalibacteraceae; genus DTU089. Next base: position 9,547 of record JAZULH010000101.1, read on the forward strand.
CTTCATTGCATATAAACCCTGTTGTCAGGATATCATTTCCTTAGGTGACAGCGTAGGCATAGAGGAAAAGTGCGAAACCATACGGGCAATGTCCTTGGGCTGTCGTCAGACACGGCAGTTTTCTATGAGTGATACAGTAACATTGGATATACCGTCAGCATTTATTGTGAGCAGTCGTGCAGGTGCAGTTTGTACAGAGATACGTAAGATAAACAATAAAATTATGATTAAAGGCGATGCCATAGTTGATGTGTGCTATGTAGAGGCAAATAACAGGTGTTGTACTCACAAGCTGAAGCATGTAATCCCGATAAATCAGATAATAGAGTTTGAGGGAATGGATGAGCATTATACAGGTAATGTATGCCTTAAGGTTTGTGCTGTTGATATAATTCCCAAAGGGGAGTCAGATGGTGCGTGCAGTTGTTTTGATATTTCACTTGGGGTAGATGCCTCCGTTACAATGTGGGAAGAAAAGGAGTTGTGCGTTATTTCAGATGCTTATGCCATCGGTTCAGCACTGGAGCTTAAAAAATCTTCATATAAATTTTATTGCGCTACAGCGGAAGTTCGGGAAACTTTCGTGTGTGAAAATAACTTCACTTTATCTGCAGATGGTGTTAACGAGGTTCTTGATGTTTGTGGAGAAGTGTCAGGCGTAAAGGTGAATAATGATGGCGAAAAGCTGTCTGTCAGCGGAAGTATGGCGCTTTCTTTTATATTTAAGGACAATAATAACACTCTTTCTTCGGTTAATAAAATGATGGATTTCAGTCTGAACAGGGTTATTTCCAGTGATTATAAAAATATTGTCTGTACCCCGGAGGTATCTCTTGTTTCTCTTGACTGTGGAGTAAAATCAGGTAGTGTGTCAGTCCGTGCGGAGCTGAATGTGGTTGCCACGGTATTTGGTGAAATAACCGTTGATGCCGTAACGGATATTGTAGAAAGCGATGTCCCTTTGAAAATTAACACAAGTGCAATTACGGTTTATTTCCCCGAGAGTGAAAACGAGAGCCTGTGGACTATAGCACGGCGCTATAACACAACTGTCAGTGCCATTGCAGAGGAAAACTGTCTTGAGGGTGAGACTACGGAAAATCTTAAGGTTTTGTTTATTCCTGCGGTTTAATATTGAAAATATAAAAGAATAATACTATAATAGACAGGTAAAAACTTTTGTAGTTACCTGTCTATTTTGAGGTGTTTTTATGGATTACAAAAAAATATTGACATTCAGCTTTGATGATGGTGTCACACAGGATATAAGGTTCATTGAGCTTCTTGATAAATACGGATTGAAATGTACCTTCAATATCAACTCGGAGCTTTTGGGTAAAACGGGTTATCTTAATATTAACGGTAAAAGGATTAATCACAATAAGGTTAATCCCGAAGATGTAAGGGATTTATACAGCAATCATGAGGTTGCAGCCCACACGCTTACTCATCCTTTTTTGGTGGAGCAAACACCTGAGGAGGTTATCCGTCAGGTTGAACAGGACAGGCAAAATCTCAGCACTCTTGTAGGGTATGAGGTCAAGGGCTTTGCCTATCCGGGTGGCGGTGTTAACTTTAATGATGAGGTTGCTCAGATTATCAGGCAAACAACAGGCGTTCAGTTTGCACGTACTATTGTTAATTCGTATAATTTTGACTTGCAGGAGGATATGTATACCTTCAAACCCACAATAAGCTTTATAAAGGAAAAAGAGAAAACTCTTGACCTTGCAGAAAAATTCCTTGATATGAAAGCAGATAAGCTGCAGCTTTTTTATATCTGGGGTCATAGCTATGAGCTTGATATTAACGATGATTGGTCATTTGCAGAAAAGCTTTTCAGTATGCTGTCGGGCAGGGAGGATATACTTTACTGTACTAACAGTCAGGCCTTTGCTTATATAAAATCGGTTTGTGAATAATTTCAAAAAAGTTATAAAAAACTGTTGCATTTTACAAATCATTGTGTTATCATACTTAGGTCTATGTGTGCGTTGTTACCCGCAAGGGGTCAACGGCAGTTAATGGCAACATTAAAGCTGGCGGTCCGCTGCAATTGTTATTGTATGAACGCTTGAAAAAAACGGAGGATTATTATGGACGCATTAAAACTTATTGCACAGGACAGCCTTAAGGCTGAGAAGCCCGCTTTCGAAATTGGTGATACTATCCGTATCGGCGTTAAGATTCGTGAAGGCGAGAGAGAAAGAATTCAGGAGTTCGAGGGCACAGTTATTGCTAAGCACGGCAGCGGTGTCAGCGAAACATTCACAGTACGTCGTGTTTCTTACGGCGTAGGTGTTGAAAGAGTATTCCCTGTTCATTCACCCAACGTTGCAGACGTTAAGATTATCCGTCGTGGTAAAGTTCGTCGTGCAAAACTCTATTATCTTCGTGACAGAGTTGGTAAGGCTTCTAAGGTTAAGGAAAAAATCGGCTAATAAAGTCGAAAGGTTAGGGCAGATAGAATTATCTGCCCTTGATTCTTTTAATACTAAGAAATTTTTTACAAATTATGCTTTTATTTGTACACCGCAGGGTGTATAATAAATTTGTTAAATGTTTTATTTGGGGTGAGCTTTTTGCGCAAAACCGAGGAGTATAACATCAAATTATCAGAGGATAATGAGGTTGTTGAGAAAAAACGTGTTAAAAAAGATAAATTATCCGTGTTTGAGGTTTTTGAGGCAGTTGTAGCTGCTATTGTGGTTGTTACTTTTGCTTTCCTTTTCTGTTTCAGGGTGTTTAATGTTGAGGGTGGTTCAATGAAGCCCACTCTTCAGCCGGGGGATAAGGTTGTTGTTACCACCATTGGCTACACACCCAAGCAAGGTGATATTATTGTGCTTTCAGGTGCACAGGGTGTCAATAAGCCGATTATCAAAAGGGTTATTGCTGTTGAAGGTGATACTGTGGATATTAACTTTACCACAGGTATTGTTACCGTTAACGGAAAAGAGGAGCATTATGCAGATGACCTTACCACCCAGCAAAAGGATATTGCTTTCCCTCTCAGTGTACCGGATGGTACAGTTTTTGTGTTGGGTGACAACCGTGGCTTGTCTTTGGACAGCCGTTCAAGCGAGGTCGGTTGTATTGATGAAAGAATGATTGTAGGTAAGGTTTTATTCAGATTTTTCCCCATAGGTGATTGGACGGTTGAGTGATATGAATAAAAATGACAATATTAACGAATTGAATACACCTTCAGCTGTCGAGGATGAGCTTATTGTTGAGGATGTTCAGGCAGAAGAAGCTTCTGCAGAGTCAGTTATCCAGACAGAGGAAGAGGAGGTTATTGTGGCCGACAAGAATGCCAATGTTTTTGCCGGTGAGGAGGAAGAGATAGTTCCTGAAAATTCTTCCGACAAGAGCAAAAAAGCATCTGCCAAAAACTCTTTTTTCCTTACGGTGTATGACTTTGCTTCAATAATAATGAGTTCTTTCATTATTATTGCAATTGTGTTTACATTTGCCTTCAGACTTGTGGGTGTTGACGGCACATCAATGACCAATACTCTCCAGGACGGCGATTGGCTTATTACTGTCAATAAAACAGAGTATGAATACGGCGATATCGTTGTTGTTACTCAGGACACATATTTTCACGAGCCCCTTATTAAGCGTGTAATTGCAAAAGGCGGTCAGACTGTAGATATTGATTATAATTCAAATACGGTTTATGTTGACGGTGTTGCTCTTAAAGAGCCCTATGTACGCGAGAATTACCTGATTAAAAAGGTTGATTACCGTGAATTTCCTTATACAGTGCCTGAGGGTTACCTATTCTGTATGGGTGACAACCGTAACGGCTCCACAGACAGTCGTTCCACACTTGTGGGTGCAATTGACGAGCGTGAAATTTTGGGTAAAGCAGTTTTGAGGATTCTTCCCTTTGGGGATGCAGATATTTACGACTATGAATGATAATCAGAAACAAATTGTACAATGGTTTCCCGGTCATATGGCAAAAACGCGCAGGCTTATTAAAGAAAGCCTGCCTTTTGTCGATTTGGTAACAGAAATTGTGGATGCCCGTATTCCGATGAGCTCTTCAAATCCCGAGCTGGGAGAAATGATAGGCTCCAAGCCCCGTATAGTGCTTTTGAATAAGTGTGATGTTGCAGACGAAAAAGCAACAGCACGATGGGTGGAGTATTATAAATCAAATGGAATGTTTGCAATTCCCGTGGATTGCCGTTCCGGTAAGGGACTGAATGCCTATTTACCCCTGGTGCGCGAGGTTCTTAAGGATAAAATTCAACGCAACACGGAAAAGGGTATGGCTGGAAAGCCTCTCAGGGTAATGGTGGTTGGTATTCCCAATACAGGTAAATCGTCATTTATAAACAAAATGGCAGGCAGAAACAGGGCAAAGGTTGCCGACAAGCCCGGTGTAACCCGTTCAAACAGTTGGTTTGCTGTGGGCAGCGGTATAGAGCTTCTTGATACGCCCGGTGTTTTGTGGCCGAAGTTTGAGGACAAGTCCGTTGGCGATAAATTGGCTTTTATAGGCACTGTGAAGGACGAAATCCTTGATAGTGAAACATTAGCCCTTCGTCTTATAAATGTTCTTAAAAACGGCTACAGCGACCGTATAAGCGAACGCTTCAAGATTAGTGGCTTTGAGGATAAAGACGATTATGAAATTCTCGAGTTGATAGGGCGAAAAAGGGGAATGCTCATTTCAGGCGGTGAGATTGATTATGAGAGAGCATCTGTAATGCTGCTGGATGAATATCGCGGTGGCAAGCTGGGCAGACTCACACTTGAATTCCCCGAATAAATATATTAAAATTAACTCGGAACAATTAAGCGTGAGCTTTTTGTTTCGAGTTTTTTAAGAGGTGTTATTATGCTTGATTTTTCTTATGAAGCCGAAGCCCACGAAAAAGGCTATGGCGTGGTGTGCGGTGTTGACGAAGCAGGCAGAGGTCCGTTAGCAGGTCCTGTATTTGCTGCTGCTGTAATTTTGCCGGATAACTATTCTCACGAAATACTTAACGATTCCAAAAAGCTTTCTGAGAAAAAACGTGATATTGTTTATGACGATATTATACGTGATGCTGTTGCATATTCTGTGGGAATCGCAACTGAGAAGGAAATAGACGAAATCAATATACTCAATGCAACATTTCTTGCCATGAAAAGAGCCGTGGATGGCTTGAGCATCAGACCGGACCTTGCATATATTGACGGAAACCAATACCCCAAAACAGGTGTTGCCGAGGTAACCATAATAAAGGGTGACAGCAAATGTATGTCTGTTGCCGCGGCATCAATTATTGCCAAGGTCAGCAGGGACAGATATATGTTAAAGGTTGCCGAGGAGTACCCTCAGTATAAGTTCCCCAAGCATAAAGGCTACGGTACAAAGCTTCACTACGAAATGATTGAGCAGTATGGCATTTCACCTGTGCACAGACGTTCTTTTTTGAAAAAGATTCTTGGTGACAATAAATGAACACTCGACTTGTAGGTGCGTTAGGTGAATATACCGCAGCGCGCGAATTAAGGAAAATGGGTTACGAAATACTCAGCACCAATTTTTCAAACCGTGTGGGCGAAATTGATATTGTTGCTCAAAAACTTCCGTATGTTTGCTTCGTGGAGGTTAAAACCCGCCGAGGTAATACAATGTTCAGACCTGCCGATGCCGTGGATTTTCACAAACAGGAGAATATAAAATCTGCAGCGGCAACATATATGAATAAATATAAGACCAAAGCATTGCTTCGGTATGATATTTTTGAAGTTTATATTGATGAAAATAATAATGTGTTAAAAACAAATTACATTACAGATGCTTTTTGAGGTAAGTATGAGGGTTTTTGATTTACATTGTGATACTGTCGGTGAATGCTTTAAGATGTCACAGTCATTGCGCAAGAATGATATGCACTTTTCGTTGGAAAGGGCTTCAAACTACCAAGAGTACTGTCAGGTGTTTGCCGTGTGGATTACAGATGATTTGCGCGGACAGTGTGCGGTAGATTATTTTAATAATGTAGCGGATTTGTTTTATAAATCCGTGGAGGAAAATTCGGATACAGTTTCCCTTTACGATGATGGTAAAAATACGCCTGTGAAGGCGCTTCTTTCAGTAGAGGGTGGTTCCGCCTGCGGTGGTACACTTGACGGCCTTCGCCATTTACACAGCAGGGGAGTAAAACTGATAACTCTCACCTGGAACAGCAATAACGAAATTGGTGGCGGTGCGTTTTCCCGGGGCGGTATTACCGATTTTGGTGCAGAGTTTATAAGGCTGTGTGAGGAATTGGGTATTATAATTGATGTTTCCCATCTTAACAAGCAAAGCTTTTGGGACGTTGTAAGACTCACTGATAAACCCTTTGTTGCCTCACATTCAAATGCTGATATTGTAGATAATTTTTACGGTCATAAGCGTAATCTTGATGATGAGCAAATCAAAGTAATCCGCGATAGAGGCGGTCTTATAGGACTTAACTTCTGCAGGGACTTTCTGCAGAAGGAGGAGCATAAGGGCTTGTTGTCCTTGGGGGCACAAATCAAGCATTTTCTTGAGCTTGGGTGCGGTGATATAATTGCCCTTGGAAGTGACTTTGACGGTTGCGATATGATTGATGAGTTAAGCGGTGTCCATAAAATGGAAAGTGTGTATCAAAATCTTGCTTCCCAAGGCTTTGATACAACACTTCTTAATAAACTATTCTATAAAAATGCAAAAAGATTTTTTGATAAATATAATTAAAAAACAAGGAACAGTATCAACTGTTCCTTGTTTTTTTAATTGGTATTAGTATGAAGATGAAGCTGCGGCAGTATCAATATATTTCTGGATTGTTTCTTCAAGTCTGTTAGCAAAGAATTTAACAATACCGTCTTTAAGCTCAACGCCTTCACCAATTGAATCATACAATTCATCGGAGAATGTCTGGAAGTTTGTTGATGCAATAGCAGAACGAACATCGCTCTCCCATTTCTGCATCTCATCAGCACCTACAAAGTACATAATGTGGTAGCCGTAGGATGTCTTAACAATACCTGTGTCACCGGCCTTGTGGGGTGCGAGTGCCCAGTCACGGAACTCTGCAACATAACTGCTTGATGATGTAATATCTTCATAAAGACCGCCTGTCTCTTTTGAACCGGGGTCATCTGTGTGCTCGGTAGCAAGAGCAGCAAAGCTGTCCTCTGTTGCGTCACCGGCTTTCCACTCAGCAAGGAGTTTTTCAGCCTCTGTCTTTGCAGCAGCAAAGTTAGCTTCAACTTCAGCATCGCTTAAATCAGATTCAACACCGCTTGCATCGGTTGTGGATGTTTCAGCCTGAACAAGGAGGTGACGAACATCTGCGCCTGCGGATGCAACATCCTTTGCAGCGGGCTTGATAACCATCATAATGTAGTATGATTCATAATCTGCTACATCAAATGCGGCAATGTCACCTGATTTTCTCTGTGAGTCGAATGTCCAGTCAGTAAGCTCTTCGGAAAGCTGAGAGAGGTTTGCTTTTGTAAGGTTAGGTCCAAGAGTAGCTGAATCCTCAGCATAAGCATCCGCAAGTGAGGGGGGAGCAAACTCTTTAGTTGCTGAAACAAAGCTTGCTTCGTCAATAGCCTTTGCAATAAACTGATCTGCACGGGCTTTAGCCTCTTCCTTAGTGTAAACGGGGTCTGTTGAGCCTTCCTCAGCCTCAGCATAAGAAATTGTGAAGAAACGTACAGTTGCTATATCGTAATCAGCCTTGTTAGCCTCGTAGTGTGCATTAACATCTTCGTCAGTAATTTCTGTTGAAAGATGCTCCTGGTACCACTCGATATAGTACTGTGCAGTATAATCTCTCTCAAGGAGAGCTCTGTAGCTATCAGCAGTAAGGCCTTCACCGCAGGTTTTAGCAATATAGTTTGTTAAAGAGAAATCATTTTCTTTTGCTCTTTCCTCGAGTGTGGTGAATGCTTCATCAATAGCAGTGTTCATTTCCTCTGTCTGCTCGTCAGTAAGAGCAAAGCCTGCGTTTTTAGCCTCGTCGCTTGTTGCCTTTTTGTACAGCTCTTTCATAACAAAGCCCTGTTCGGCAGCGTGGTATTTGAAGTAATCAGCCCAGGTTTCAACATTTTCGTTTGCGTCTTCACCGGGGTACTCCTGCTCAGCAGGGTCAACAGTTATATCAAAGTACTCTGTACCCATGCCGCTTTGCTGCTGGTCATAGTACTGTGAATAGCTGACAGCCTGATTATACAGGGACATATAGTAATAGTTGTATTCAGCAACAGTAAGCTTTTCGCCATTGTATGTAGCAGCAGAAAGAACCTTCTGAGGAACACAGAAAACAGTTGTAAGTACCTGACCTACGAAGTAGAGAACAAGTGCTGCAACAAGTGCAATGCAAACTACTTTGAGAAGAATACTGAGAATCTTATCGCCTTTGCCGGATTTTTTCTTTTTTGCTGCCTTTGCAAGACGAGCCTTGCGTTGCTCGCGATAAATCTCGGCATTAGTTTTGATTTCATTGTTTGCCATAAATTTTCATCCTTTGCTTTCTTTTCTTATGTGTCGGAACAACACACAAACAGTATTCCTATTTTATAACATAAATCAGAATTTTACAAGAGTTTTTAAGCAATTAATTATATTATAAGGTTATATTTACAATTAGTTAAGAAAAAATTTAATATTTTATACAATAAATGCAATGTGTGAGTTTGACAATACCCCTGAAAGCGTGTTATTATATGGTGTATTTATTTTAAATAAGGTGTGTATATGAAGTTATCTAAACAAAATGCTCCTAAATTAATAATTATATGTGCGGTTGTTGTCATAGTCGCAGTTCTCGCATCAATGCTTTTGCCGGGTGTATTCAGCGTTAAGCTCAGCAACAATTCTTATGCCGATGGTATGCAAAGCGGTGTCGAGTTTTCTGAGAATTTTGATATTTCAATTTTGGGTAATAATTCCCAAAAACTGCTTATTAACAGCGAGAACGCTGCGGTTGCACTTGTTTCGTCAAAGGGTAAAGCTGTTTTCAATTCTGCTTCAGAGGATGCGGCAGGGCAGTCCTTGGCAAGTGTTCTCAACATCCGACTCAGGGATAAAAAAGGTAATATTTATTCAATGAACTCAACAGATAACAGCGTGGAGCTGGGTACCTTTGAGGTTCTTGTTATCGATAATCAGAAGGCAACAGTTACATTTAATATGTTCCCTGATTTAGAGTCATCTGCAAAGGGCATTGAAAAGTCAAAGGTTTTTGCCGTAATAACAGTTGATTTTTCGTTCAGCGGCGGTTCGTTTACTGCTTCTGTTGATACGGGTGCACTTTCATTGCCCAAGGGCTTTTGCCTTGAAAAAATCAGTATTTTACCGGGTCTGTTTTCTGTCAGCACAGGTGTTAAAGGTGATAGCTACACCATACCTGACGGTTGCGGTGCCAGGATAGAGCTTGGTGCCAAGAATAACGAGGATTATTCGCTCAGTCTTGGTATGTATGGATCGGATGTAACATTTTATAATTACACTCAGGGCGCCACTTTGCCTTTCTTTGCATATACAAAATCAGGCTGTCTTGCCAATGCAATTATAACTGAGGGTGATGCTCTGTCGGAGCTTACTGTTAAAAAGTTTGCAAACGGCGGCGGATACCTCTACAATACATTTACGGTTACTGCCTGTGGTTTTGTTAAAGAAAAATTCGTCAGAGGGGAATCATACGGTAGTGTAATAGCCCAATCATATACCCTGAGCGAAAAGCAGAATGACTATAATGCTGTTTCTGCTCAGGTCAGACAGCATTTGCTCAAAAAAGGCTATATATCAGACAAGCTTAGCGAAAAGTTTACGGATCTTCCTTTCTTTATCAATGTTCTTGGTAGTGTTAACGGTAAAAGTGCCCTTACATCCTTTGTGGATGCTACAGAGATTACGGCATTGCTTAAATCCCGCGGTGTACGTAACATAGCGTTGCGTTATTCAGGCGCAGGTCAGAAGGGCCTTGCATCTACTGCCGAAAACGGCTTGAAGTTTTCTTCGGCAACAGGGGGCGAGGAGGCTTTCCGTAATGCGGTGAATAAAATATCTGAGCAGGGCAACTCATTGTGGCTTGATGTGAATGTTGCCAACAACAGAGCAAACTACAACAAGCGTACAATCAATATCTATGACCTGGAGTCTAAATTCGCAGGCTACACACCAACAGATTTTACTCCGGCAGGCTCAGGGGATGTAAACGAAAATATTTCCAAATGGTACAAAGCATTGACAGAGCAGAACGGGGCAGATGTATGCCTTAACGACAGTGCCAGATTTTTGTACACAGATATAGAGGATGGCATAAGCAGGCAGGATGCTCTTATAAATATGCGCAACAGCGTAAATGCCCTCGGTACAGGTGGCGGACTTATGCTGTCATATCCGGGAGTGTATTTGCTCAATGGTGCCGATGCGGTGTTCACTATGCCCGAAACTGCAAGCTGTCAGAGCTTTAACGGCGTTACGGTTGTTCCGGTTTTGCAGATGTGTATCCACGGTAGCGTTGTTTACGGCAGCACGTATATGAATGTTAGTAACCTTTCTGCGCAGGATGCTCTTCTCAAGTGCATCGAGTATGGTGCAGTACCCACATTTCTGTTTACCCACAGCAGCGGCAGTACACTCGATTACAACGCTTATGTATCACAGACAGCACAGATGTATTCAGACGCAAAACAGATTTTACCGCTTCTGGATATGGCAATAACCTCGCATAGCGTTGTTGTCCCGGGTGTATATAAAGTAACTTACAACTACTCACGCATTGTATATGTAAATTACAATCCCTCTGTTGTTGATGTTAACGGCATTATGATACCTGCCCGAGATTTTGTAATCATATAAATTTGTTGTCTTCCTGCACCATATGGTGTGGGAAGATGTTTTTTTACAAAAAACTTAATGTTGTGTTATCTTTTTAACAAAAAAGGTTTGCAATTTGTGTTATTTGTGTTACAATGAATTTGTCTAATTGCATTTTTAGAAAGGATGAAAATAATGGACTACAAAATGGAATTAACTCCCGAACAGGCCGCCATTCTTAACGGCGAAAAAGGGGAGGTTATGGCAAAGGTTATGAAGACCCTTGTTATGTACGGTGAAGCATTCGGTGCTACAAAGATGATTCCCGTTACAAGCGAAAAAGGTCACCTTGTTACAAGCTTCGGTCTTAAGGTTATGAGTCCCGTTTATGATCTTATGGATCAGCTTATTGACGCAGGCATCACATCAACACAGAAGTTCTCTGTTGACCCCAAGCCCGTTGATCCCAAGGTACCCTCAAACTTTGCTAAAAACCTTGTTTTCAACAAGTTTATGTACACAAAGCAGGACAGCTATGATGAGCAACTCAGAAAGTTAGGTCTTTTGAGTGACGATGCATATACCTGCACTTGTTATATGGATGAGGTCGGCAACACACCTAAGAAGGGCGAAATCCTTTCATGGGCAGAGTCCAGCGCTGTTGTATATGCAAACTCTGTTCTTGGTGCTCGTTGTAACCGTAACTCAGGTATTATTGAGCTTTTCGGCTCAATCGTTGGTTGTGTTCCTTATTTCGGTCTTGTTACCGATGAAGGCAGAAAAGCAACCTGGATTGTTGAAGTTAAAACTACCAAAAAGCCTGAGGCACAGATTCTCGGTAGCGCTATCGGTATGAAGGTTATGGAGGATGTTCCCTATGTAAAGGGTCTTACAGACTGGATCGGTACAGAGCTTGACGATGCTACAAAGGCATATCTTAAGGACTTCGGTGCTGCTACAGCATCAAACGGTGCTGTTGGCCTTTACCACATCGCAGGTCTTACTCCTGAGGCTGTTGTGCAGGGCGAGGGCCTTATTGCAGATAATGCACAGGTTTATGTTATTGACGATGCAGAGCTTGAAAGAGTTTACAAGTCATATCCCGTTATGTGGAAAAAGGTTGACAAAGCACCTCAGCTTTGCTTTATCGGTTGTCCTCATCTTTCGCTTCAGCAGCTCAAAGAGTGGACTGACAATGTTTGCGAGGGTCTTAAGAAAAGCGGTAGAAAGAAAGTTACTATTCCCACAGTATTTACTGCTGCTCCTGCAGTTTGTGATGAATTCAACAAAACAGAGTATGCTGCAAAGCTTGCCGCAACAGGCGTTACACTCAGCTATATTTGTCCGCTTATGTATATGAACAACCCTCTTGCAAAAATGGGTAGAGTTATTACTAACTCAAACAAGCTTCGTACATACACAACATCTCGTTACTACACAAGCGATGAGATTCTTGACATAATCACAAAGGGGGCAAAATAAGATGAAAACATTTAAAGGTCGCCCCGTTGTACCGGGCACAGCAGAGGCAATAGCACTCGTTTCACACGGTGGTTTTAATACACTCGCTTCATTCCAGAATGCTCTCCAGTTTGATAAGGAAGAGGATAAAACAGCAAAATGCGGCGATCAGAACAACCCCGATATTTATAAGCAGCCCATGGGCGGTTCAGCACTTTGCCTTCCTCAGACTATCGGTTCAACAACCGGCGGTATGGTTCTTTATTGTGCAAAGGTTTTGGGCAAATGTCCCGCATGTATGCTCTTCTCCGAGCATATTGACTCCCTTGCAGCAGCAGGCGCAATTCTCGGTGCAGTATGGACAGATACTCCAATGCCCACAATTGACTGCCTCGGTGAGGAATTCCTTAACACAGTTAAAACAGGCGACAAAATTAAGGTTTACGAAGACGGTACTGTTGAAGTAGGCTGATTACTTAAGGCGTTATGCGGATGCATAACGCCTTCTCTTTTTAGTTTAGTAAATAGATACTGAAGTTCAATAAGCTTGCAAATGTCACCCATATAAGGTAGGGTATAAATAAATATGCTGCTTTTGGTTCAATTTTATTATATTCAATTATGGTTGCAATAATCAGCACCCACAGGATTATAATCCATATAAATGCAAACAGATAATATCCAAATGCAAAGAAAATAAAGCTCCAACAGAAGTTGAAAAACAGTTGAACATAATAAATAGTTTGTGCAAATTTTTTGTTTTTTGCGTCAGGAGCAATATCTATAAGATATGCGGAAATTCCCATAAGAATATACAGTATTGTCCACGCCACCGGGAAGACCCATCCCGGTGGCATAAAAAATGGCTTGATTGCCGTAGCATTGAATTCTTCAACTCCGCTGCGGGTAAGAAAACCGGAAACTATGCCCACACCTAAAGGTATTGCGATATTCTTGATCAGCTTTTTAAAATTTATTTGCATTACCATAAACACACCTCTTTCACTATATTATATTTTTCCAAGTAAAGGATAATGTATACAATAAAAAAATAGAGAGTGCAAATCAGTGCTTTATTGCTACTGATTTACACTCTCTGAGTGTTTTTAGGGGTTATTCTTCATTAACAATCATTCTGCCCATAAGAACACCCATAACAGATGCCATCATAAGTCCGCGTGTCCAGCCTGAGGAATCACCGAGACAGTGAAGACCCTGCACGCTTGTGTTCAGGCTTGTATCCATTTTTATTTTATTGCTGTAAAATTTGAGCTCAGGGGAATACAGCAATGTTTCTGTAGATGCAAAGCCCGGAACAACATGGACAACAGCCTGAATGAAGTTGATAATATTTGTCATTGCGCGGTAAGGCATTGCGGCGGTAATGTCGCCTGCAACAGCATCGGGGAGTGAGGGACGGAGGTTTGATTGTGCCAATTCTTTCGGCCAGGTGCGTTTGCCGTCAAGTATATCGCCGTAACGCTGCACAAGGATGTGACCGGCACCCAGCATATTTGTAAGCTCACCAACCTTTTGAGCATATTCTATTGGTTGGTTAAAGGGGTGGTTAAAGTTGTGTGAGCAGAGAATGGCAACATTTGTATTGTTTGATTTTTTCTCTTTATATGAATGTCCGTTGACAACTGCCAGGTCATTGTCGTAGTTTTCCTGGCTAACAAAGCCGCCGGGGTTCTGACAGAATGTGCGAACCTTGTTTTTGAAGGGCTTGGGGTAACCGATGAGCTTGCTTTCATATAAAACACGGTTAACCTTTTCCATAACCTCGTTGCGGACTTCAACGCGCACACCAATGTCAACAGTACCTGCCTGGTGCTCAATGCCATGCTCTGTGCACAGCTTTTCAAGCCAGTCAGCACCGCGGCGACCTGTTGCAACAACGATTTTGTCGGCATCAATCTGTTGGTGGTCATTTCCCTTGCTGATAAGCACACCCTTGCAGACACCGTCTTTTATAATGATATTATTACACTCGTAGCCGAACATCATATCCACATCGCTGTTGCGCAGATGGTTTTCAATATCAAGGTAAAGTGAATGTGCTTTTTCCGTGCCCAGATGTCGAATGGGACAGTCAACAAGCTTAAGACCTGCCTGTATGGCGTTTTTGCGGATTTCCTTAACCTCGTCGTCTGCACTTATTCCCTCAATATGTTCATCAGCACCGAACTCAAGGTAGATTTTATCGGTATAGTCAATAAGCTCCTGGGCAAAATCCTCACCTATAAGTGAGGGTAAATCTCCTCCTACCTCATAACTGAGGGAGAGCTTGCCGTCGGAGAATGCGCCTGCACCCGAAAAACCTGTTGTAATGTGGCAATAGGGCTTGCAGTTAACACATTGCTTTGTTACAGCCTTGGGGCAGCTGCGTTTTTCAACGGGTTGTCCTTTTTCAACAATAAGAATTGATTTTTTTGAGCCCTTACGTCGCATTTCGAGCGCTGTGAAAATACCTGCAGGGCCTGCACCTACGATAACAACATCGTATTTCATAAAAAACATCCTTTTCTATTATGTATTATTAAATCTTTTTGTATTTATATGAGTAAAAGAGCTCTTCTGCCTCGGGTGTGTAGCTACCGTCAGCAGTCTCGAGTATAAGCGGAGAATTGATTCTGAAGCCGGATGCAGAGCCTTTTTTGCCTTCAACAAGCACCAAGCTTGGCTCTTTCCCGGGGCGTTGAATAACCTCGCGCATAGATTTTGGCTCTATTTTGAATTTACGCATAGCCTCAAAAATATCCGGCAGTCTTTCGGGACGTTGGCATATACAAAATCTGCCACCGAACTTTAAAAGCTGTGATGCCGCTTTTGCACAGTCTTCCAATGTGCAGGTGAATTCGTGACGGGCATTCTGATAGTCGGTTTCTTCATTTACAATGCCTGTGCCCAGCTTTTTATATGGCGGATTAATGCTTACTATATCAAAATATTCATTTGGTAAAACGCCCTTTAAATGACGTAAATCACAGTGAATGGATGTGATTTTGTCCTCAATGCCATTTTCCTTAAGGGTTTTACCCAATAGCTCAACAGCGGTGTCAGCAAGTTCAACACCAACAATTTCAGCAGGCTGAAAATCTCTCAGCCACAGCAGAGGGATAATACCGTTGCCTGTGCCCAGATCACAGCATTTGTCCTTGTGCCGAGGTGCACAAAAGGATGCAAGAATAATGGCATCCGATGTGAAGATGTGAGCCTCGCTTACATATATATTAAGGTTTTGCGCAAGTGATTCGGTTCTCTCTTTGCGTGATGCCATAAAAAACTCCTTGCGGTAGTGTTAATAGTCGGCTTGCACCAACTACATTATTTTACCACAAAGAGTTGTTTTTTACAATAGGTTTTATTTTAGGGGAAGTATTATTCTTCCATTTGCTTACCCAGGAATGCAGCGGCAACCTGTGCAAGCTTTATTTCGGTTTCGGTTAATGGCTTAGCATCATCTGATTCTAAAAAAATTACCGAACCTGCAATATCACCTGCGGCAATGATGGGGCATGCAATGGATGCAGTAACCTCAAGCCCCGTAATAGGGTAGAGGGGCTTGCTTTCGTTAATTTTAATATAGCTTTCGCGGTTTTCCATATATTCCTCAAGCTCCGGAGCAACGTGCCTGTCCAGAGCATCGCGCTTCGGGAAACCGGAAACGGAAATAACATGGTCGCGGTCTGTGATAATTACGGGCAAGCCGGCAGTCCTGCTGAGAACATCCGAGTATTGACCCGAAAATTCGGAAATTTCACCCATAGGTGAGTATTTTTTGAAAATGACCTCACCGTCACTTGCAGTATAGATTTCCAAAGGGTCACCTTCACATATAACATTGACACTAAAAGCCTTGTCCTTCCGGTGTACAGCCTTCTGGACTACTACGGCACTTGAGATACTCTTAGTGTCCCAATTAAAATTTACGGCATTCCCCACAAAGCTGGACTGCTCCAGTAGCTCCTTGGAAACCGTACCGGTTTCGAGCAGCATCGCAATATCGGCTTTCAGCTTGATTTCGATGCGGTCATCAAAGACAGTGATTCTATCAACCACCAAAGCCAGGTCTCCTTTGTCCAGCTTGTCCTTTTCAAGAATCTCCCAAAAAATATCGAGAGCCGTCTTGGCAATACGGTTAACCTGGATGGTCATATTCCGTCTTTCGGCGGCAAATTCAACCTGCTTTTCGAGGGCTTCGATTTTCGTTTCCAGTTCTGCTTCCAACTCGTCATAGGTCTGGTCAAT
>JAZULH010000102.1:0-26116 GCA_045602985.1 Acutalibacteraceae bacterium
CCGTCGGCAATTACATCGCCTGCAACAAGCTTTTCGCCAACTTCAACAACGGGGCGCTGGTTAATACATGTGCCCTGGTTAGAGCGCATAAATTTAGTGAGCTCATAGATATCAGTTTCGCCGTTTTCTGCGAGAACCTCAACCTTTTTAGCGCTTACCTTCTGAACAATACCGTCACGCTTTGCAAGTACAACAACACCGCTGTCCACAGCAGCCTTGTATTCCATACCTGTACCAACGATGGGTGACTCTGTTTTAAGGAGCGGAACTGCCTGACGCTGCATGTTAGATCCCATGAGAGCACGGTTTGCGTCGTCGTTCTCAAGGAAGGGAATCATTGATGTAGCAACTGAGAATACCATCTTGGGCGAAACGTCCATAAATTCTGCCACGCTGGGGGGAACTTCACGGAACTCATCGCGGTAACGAACTGTTACACGGTCATTCATAAAGAAGTTGTTTTCATCAAGAGGCTCGTTAGCCTGTGCAACGCAGTAATTATCTTCTACGTCAGCAGTCATATACACAACTTCATCAAGAACCTTACCGGTCTTTTTATCAATCTTGCGGAAAGGTGCTTCAATAAAGCCGTATTTATTAATTCTTGCAAATGTTGCAAGGTAAGAAATAAGACCGATGTTGGGACCTTCGGGAGTCTCAATGGGACACATTCTGCCGTAGTGGCTGTAATGAACGTCTCGAACCTCGAAGCCTGCGCGGTCACGTGAAAGACCGCCGGGACCCAATGCAGAAAGACGACGCTTATGTGTAAGCTCAGCAAGGGGGTTTGTCTGGTCCATAAACTGTGACAAGGGTGATGAACCGAAGAATTCCTTGATTGCCGCCATAACGGGTCTTATATTAATAAGAACAGCAGGAGTTGCCTTTTCAGGCTCCTGTGCCTGGAGAGTCATTCTCTCACGAACAACTCTTTCCATTCTTGTAAAGCCTATTCTGAACTGGTTCTGGAGAAGCTCGCCGACAGAACGGATACGACGGTTACCCAGGTGGTCGATATCATCGATTGCGCCCAACTCGTTGCCAAGGCAGTTAAGATAGTTGATTGATGCGAAAATATCATCAATAATGATGTGTTTGGGAATAAGGTCATCACAGCGAAGAGCCATCTGCTCAAGGAGAGCCTGCTTGTCGTCGCCGTATTCCTCAATAATTTCTTTAAGAACTGTGAAACGAACCTTCTCGTTGATTGCAATTTCCTCAAGTTCTTCAGCAGTAACACCCTCAATGAAATCAAGAGGGTCAACCATATTGTTGGAAATAACCTTAACGTGCTTGCCTTCAAGGTCAAGTGTAACCTCTTTTACGCCCGCACGGTCAATCTGCTCTGCAAGCTCTGCTGTGATTCTTTCGCCTGCTTCAAGGATAAGCTCACCTGTGAAGGGATTAAAAATATCATCAACAGTAACACCGCCCGAAATACGGTCAGTGAGAGCAAGCTTTTTATTGTATTTGTATCTGCCCACACGTGAAATGTCATACCTGTGAGGGTCAAAGAACAAATTGTTAACGTGTGTTTCTGCAGATTCAAGTGTGGGGGGCTCACCGGGACGAAGCTTTCTGTAAACCTCGAGCAAAGCCTCCTCAGTATTTTTGGTAGTATCCTTCTCAAGAGTAGCCTCAATACGATCGTCGTCGCCGAAGAACTCGCGGATATCGTTGTTTGATGAAAGACCCAATGCACGGATAAATGTAGTGATAGGAAGCTTTCTGTTCTTATCAATTCTTACATTAAAGATATCGTTCTGGTCTGTTTCATACTCAAGCCATGCACCTCTGTTAGGAATAACAGTAGATGTAAACAGCTTTTTACCGTTTTTGTCGTAGGTAAAACCATAGTATACACCGGGAGAACGAACAAGCTGAGAAATAATAACACGCTCAGCACCATTAATAACGAAGGTACCGCTATCGGTCATTATGGGGAAATCACCCATAAATACTTCGTTCTCTTTGATTTCACCTGTTTCCTTGTTGTAGAGTCTTGCAAGAACGCGCAAGGGTGCAGAGTAGGTAGCGTCTCTCTCCTTACATTCAGCAACACTGTACTTCGGCTTCTCGTCCATACGATAATCAATAAAGGTAAGGACAAGATTACCCGTGTAATCCGTGATTTCGTCAATATCGCGGAAAACTTCTCTAAGTCCGACATCAAGGAACCATTTGTATGAGTTTTTCTGAACTTCAATAAGGTTAGGCATCTGCATAACTTCATTGATTCCTGCAAAACTCATTCTGGTGTTTTTGCCGAGCTTTACGGGTTTTACGTTTGCCATAAAACACATCACTCCGTTCTGAGGTGACAGGCTTTCACCCCTGTTCACCTGATTTTTTCAAAATTCTTTTTTTACCGAAAATGGCTAAAAAAAGAAATAATTAATAAGGATTTTCGTAGGTTTTTAAGGCTTTTCCCACTTGCCTGAAAACATAATAACAGATAATAATCCATTATAGTCGATTATCTATTTTATACCATCGTCAACCAAAAGTCAAGAAAAAATTTCCGAAAATAAAAAATATTTTTCACTCCCCTTTTTACACATTTTATAACATTCACACCTGTGACCGAAAATTATGCGTTCTGCTTCTTGTATAAAAAAGCTCCCCACTCAAATGAGTGGGGAGCGCATTATATATTATGGTATATATAATTAATACTTTTCTCTTACAGTATAGCCTGTGTGGAGAATTTCGTGTGCCTTGTGACTGCCGGGCTTCTCAAAGTACTCGTCATAGATAGCCTTAACGTCAGCATTAAGGTGTGACTTTCTTACAGGAAGACCTTCATCATCCTTATAAAGACCTGCTGCACGAGTTGCTCTTACATCAACATTGTTGCGAACAATTGCAGGAACTATAGGCTGACCGCCACCGTTTACGCAACCGCCGGGACAAGCCATAATCTCAATGAAGTCATAGCTCTTCTCACCTGACTTAACCATCTCAAGAACCTTCTTAGCGTTTGCAAGGCCTGAAGCAACTGCAACATTAACAGTAACACCATTAAGGTCATAGCTTGCTTCCTTAACACCCTCTACACCACGAACTGCCTTGAATGTTGCCATATCAGTAAGCTCGTTACCTGTAACAACCTCGTAAGCTGTACGAAGAGCAGCTTCCATAACGCCGCCTGTTGCACCGAAGATTGTACCTGCACCTGAGCCAAGACCGAAGGGAGCATCAAATTCCATATCAGGAATGCTCTTGAAGTTGATACCTGCCTTCTTAATCATTCTTGCCAGCTCTCTTACTGTGATTGAAGCATCAATATCAGCAAGACCCTTAACTGCAGAATGATCAACGCGCTCAGCCTCGAATTTCTTAGCTGTACAAGGCATAACAGATACAACATAAATATCCTTGGGATCAATACCCATCTTCTCAGCATAGAATGTTTTGGCAACTGAACCAAACATACCCTGAGGAGACTTACAGGATGAAAGATTTTTGATAAATTCGGGATAGTAGTGCTCGCAGTACTTAATCCAACCGGGTGAGCAGGATGTAATAAGAGGAAGATTTTCCTTCTTATTAAATCTGTCAAGGAACTCTGTTGCTTCCTCCATAATTGTAAGGTCAGCAGCAAAGTTTGTATCAAATACACGGTCAAAGCCAAGCATTTTGAGAGCTGCAACCATTTTGCCTGTTACAACACTACCCATTTCATAGCCGAACTCTTCACCAAGACCGACACGAACTGCAGGAGCAGTCTGAACAATAACGTGCTTTGCAGGGTCATTGATAGCGTCAAGAACCTTCTGTGTGTCATCTCTTTCTGAAAGAGCGCCTGTGGGACAAGCTGTGATACACTGACCGCAGGATACACAAGCAACATCGCCAAGCTTATACTCAAATGCAGAGCCGATGTGTGTATCGAAGCCACGAGCGTTAGCGCCGATAACTGCGATATCCTGAACCTTTTCGCAAACTGCTGAACAGCGACGGCAGAGAATACACTTCTCGTTGTCACGGTACATATGAGTTGCGCTATCATCAATCGGGTAAGAAATCATCTCGCCCTTGAATGCATTTTCGTCTTCAATGCCGTAATCCTTGCAAAGCTTCTGTAACTCGCAGTTACCGCTTCTTACGCAAGAAAGACATTCTTTTTTATGAGTTGAAAGGATAAGCTCAAGAGTTGTTTTTCTTGCTTCGATAACCTTGGGGGTGTTTGTATAAATTTCCATACCCTCGTTAACGGGGAATACACAAGCAGCAACAAGGCTACGGGCACCTTTAACTTCAACAACGCAGATACGGCAAGCACCGATAGCGTTGATTTCTTTAAGATAGCAGAGTGTAGGAATTTCAATACCTACTGAATGTGCGGCTTCAAGAATAGTAGAACCGGCAGGAACCTGATAATCAAAGCCGTTAATTTTAATATTTACCATCATTAGTTCCTCCTTATTTATTTACCGCTTTAAACTTACAATTGCCAACACAAACGCCACACTTAACGCACTTATCAGCATCAATTGCAAATGAAGCAAGCTTGTGACCGGGAGCAATATAATCTGTTCTTGTGATAGCCTCAACAGGACAGTTCTTTGCACAGATACCGCAACCGATACATTTCTCTTTATCAATAGAGAATGTAACAAGATCCTTACAAACGCCTGCAGGACATTTCTTCTCAGTTACGTGAGCAATATACTCGTCCTTGAAGCGCTCATATGTTGAAAGAACGGGGTTGGGAGCTGTCTGGCCAAGACCGCAAAGAGAGTTCTCCTTGATGTAGTGGCAAAGCTTTTCCATTCTGTCAAGGTCTTCAAGAGTACCTTTACCGCTTGTAATCTTTTCAAGAATTTCAAGAAGTCTTCTTGTACCAACACGGCAAGGTGTACACTTACCACAAGACTCATCAACTGTAAATTCAAGGAAGAACTTAGCAATGTCAACCATACAGTCGTCTTCATCCATAACAATAAGACCGCCTGAACCCATCATTGCGCCTTTTGCAACAAGGTTATCATAGTCAATCTTAATGTCAAGAAGGTCTGCAGGAAGGCATCCGCCCGAGGGACCACCTGTCTGAGCTGCCTTGAATTTTTTGCCGTTGGGAATACCGCCACCGATATCTTCAATAATTTCACGGAGTGTAGTACCCATAGGAACTTCAACAAGACCTGTGTTGTTGATTTTACCACCGAGAGCAAATACCTTTGTACCCTTGCTGGTTTCGGTACCCATCTGGTTGAAGAACTCAGCACCGTGAAGAATAATCTGAGGAATGTTAGCAAATGTTTCAACGTTGTTTTCTGTAGTGGGCTTGCCGAAAAGACCCTTAACTGCCGGATACGGAGGACGAGGTCTGGGCTCACCGCGGTTACCTTCGATAGATGTCATAAGAGCTGTCTCTTCACCACAAACGAATGCACCTGCACCAAGACGGATAAAGAGGTCAAAGTCAAAGCCTGAACCGAAGATATTTTTACCAAGAAGACCGTATGCACGAGCGTCATCAATAGCCTTCTGCAAACGCTCAACAGCAATGGGGTACTCTGCACGAACATAAACGTAACCCTCTGTTGCGCCTGTTGCATAACCGCAAAGAGTCATTGCTTCAACGATACAGTGGGGGTCACCCTCAAGAACAGAACGGTCCATGAAAGCACCGGGGTCACCTTCGTCAGCGTTACATACAACATATTTCTGATCAGCCTGGTTAGCAGCTGTAAAGCTCCACTTTCTGCCTGTAGGGAATCCGCCGCCGCCACGACCGCGAAGACCCGAATCTATAACAGTCTGAATAACATCCTGGGGAGTCATTTCTGTAAGAGCCTTTGCAAGTGCTGCGTAGCCGTCGTATGCAATATACTCTTCAATATTTTCGGGGTCAATAACACCGCAGTTACGAAGTGCAACACGGTGCTGTTTTTTATAGAAGTTTGTTTCATTAAGAGGCTTAACACTGTCAGTCTCAACTGTCTCACTGTAAAGAAGTCTCTTAACAATACGACCCTTAAGAAGATGCTCTTCAACGATTTCGGGGATATCTTCAACCTTAACCTCGCTGTAGAAGCAACCTTCGGGGTAAACAATCATAATGGGGCCGAGAGCACAAAGACCGAAACAACCTGTTCTTACAACTTTGATTTCATCTTCAAGACCCTTTGCCTGAATATTGGCGTTAAGTGCGTCAATAATCTCGCTGCTATGGCTGGAGGTACAACCGGTACCGCCGCAGACAAGTACATGAGAACGATACATTTATTCTTCCTCCTTATTCGGTAACAGCACCAACAGTGTATTCTGCAACAACCTTACCGTTAACAAGGTGGTCAGTTACAACCTTAACTGCTTTATCTGCTGTCATCTGCACATAAGTTACTTTTTCCTTACCGGGCTCATAAACCTCGATAATCGGCTCGTACTGGCACATACCGATGCAGCCTGTCTGAGCAATAGCAACATTTTTTACATTTCTTTTTTCAATCTCTTCTGTGAGAGCTTTGAGCACGGGGCGAGCGCCTGCTGCGATACCGCAAGTAGCCATACCAACCACTACTCTGATGCCGTCGTTGCCTTCAGCGTCACGTGCAGCAATCTGAGCCTGTGCTTTTTCTTTTATAGCAAGTAACTCTTCAAGTGATTTCATACTATTTAGTCCTTTCGTTAATTCTTAAATAATTCGTCTGTCTGTTCCTTCAGATGACCTTCAATCCACATCATAACAGATGGCTCCGAAAGCGGAACTCCGTCAAGAACCTGTTTGATTTCTTGTGATGAGAAGCTGAACTCACGGTCATCGACTGAACGGGTGTAGATGAAATCTTTGTCCTCATTCATGGAAACTATGGCAGATACCGTAGACTCCATATCACCCAGCGGAGTAAAATCTATGCTGTCGGTTTTAAAAATTGCCTCCACCTTCGTGCCGACTCCAACCTGAGATTCAATGGTAAACCTTCCGCCCGTCTGCTCTGCCGCCATTTTAAAAAGCGGTATTCCCATACCAACCTTACGGGTTGTTCTGGTGGTAAAAAACGGGTCCTGAACATTCTGAACCTGCTCCGGAGTCATCCCCTTGCCGTTATCGTAGATACCGATAAGAAGTTCCTTCTTCGCAGTATCCTCTTTAACAACAATCCTGGTAAGCGATGCACCTGCAGCAATTGAGTTCTGGGCAATGTCGAGAACATTAAGTGATAATTCGCGCATAACGCTCAGTTCATATATTTTGCAAGAATACCGGGAACGTCGTCTGCAGTAATTTTGCCGTAAACCTCACCGTTTACTGTGAATACGGGTGCAAGACCGCAAGCGCCTATACAACGACATTCTTCCAATGAGAATTTACCGTCTTCTGTGCATTCACCGGGTTCAATACCGAGAATCTCACTGATTTTGTCACAAAGCTGCTGTGAGCCTTTAACGTAGCAAGCAGTACCAAGACATACAGAGATGTCATACTCACCCTTGGGTGAAAGTGAGAACTGTGCATAGAAGGTAGCAACGCCATAAACCTTCTCAAGGGGCACATCCATTCCCTCGGCGATCATAACCTGAACTTCTCGGGGGAGATAGCCGTAGATACCCTGTGCCTCCTGCATAACGTGCATAAGCTGACTTTTGTCGTCTTTGCATTCTGCAATAACAGCGTCAAGCTTTGCCTTCTGCTCAGGAGTGCCGTTGAAGGGTATTGTGCTTATTTTCTTTACCATTCAGATATCCTCCATTCGAAATACACTTTGAAAGTGTTTTTTACAGTTTAGTGTGTAGTAATACATATTAAAATACATAACACATACATTACGAATTATATCACACATAACCGAATATTGTCTATACCAAAATCCGACTTTTTTTGATTTTTTGATATTTTTTTAACATTTTTATATATTGCACAAATCACAGCAATAAAATTCTATACAAAATCAATATCAGAGCATGCTTAAAACAGTTATTTAAGTAAATATAAATGTAGAATTTTTTAAAAGTGTGTGATAGAATTATATAGTATATAATATTTGAATTATAGGAGGACCTATATGAAAATCAGTCAAATTAAATCCATACTTAATGCGGAGCTTATCTGTGGTGAGGAATTTCTCGAAAATGAGGTTTTCACCGCTTGCGGCAGCGATATGATGAGTGATGTTCTTGCTTATGTCAAGGAGCAGGCTGTTCTGCTCTCAGGTCTTGTTAATCCTCAGGTTGTACGAACCGCGGAAATGATGGATATGAAATGTATTGTTTTTGTACGTGGCAAGCTTCCTGATTTTGATATGATCGAGCTTGCCGAAGAAAGAGATATTGTTCTCCTTGGCACAAAGCTTGAAATGTTTACCGCCTGCGGTCTTCTTTATAAAAACGGATTAAAGGGAGGTAGCGGTATCTGATGGAACCTATTTCTTTACATTATGATGTAAGCGGTACTGATTTCACTTGTGCCGGTGAGGCTTCGGGCAAAATCAAGAAAGCCTTAAAAGAACTTGGTTTCCCTGCTTCCCTTACCAGAAATGTTGCCATAGCTGTATACGAGGGTGAAATCAATATGGTTATACACGGCGGTGGCGGTGTCATCGACGTTATCATCACTCCGGAATGTATATCCATTGAGCTTGCAGATCAGGGTCCCGGTATCCCTGATGTTTCCCTGGCAATGCAGGAAGGCTACTCAACCGCACCTGACAATGTGCGTCAGCTTGGTTTCGGTGCAGGTATGGGTCTGCCCAACATAAAAAAATATACCGACGAAATGGTTATTGAAACCGAGGTCGGCAAAGGTACAACAATTAAACTTAAGGTATATGCACAATGATGCGGAAAGGAGTATTTTATGGAACACTATTTCCATTCAGTACGCCTTGATAAGGACAAATGCCGCGGTTGTACAAACTGCATCAAGCATTGTCCCACTCAAGCTATACGTGTCCGTGAAGGCAGAGCCCATATCATAAAAGAAAGGTGTATTGACTGCGGTGAGTGCATAAGAGTATGTCCCCATCACGCTAAATACGCTGCACGCGACTCCCTGGAGCAATTAGACAAATTCAAATATAATATCGCTTTACCTGCCCCTGCCCTTTACGGTCAATTTAACAATCTTGATGATATTAACATTATACTCAATGCCCTGCCATCTTTGGGTTTTGATTCTGTGTTTGAGGTCTCAAAGGCCGCTGAGCTTGTTTCCGAAGCCACCAGGCTTTATCTTGAAACTCAGCCTCACACCAAGCCCGTTATTTCATCAGCATGCCCTGCTGTAGTTCGACTCATCAGGGTTTGTTTTCCTGAGCTTATTGACAACATCTGCCTTGTTAATGCTCCTGTTGAAGAGGCAGGCAGACTCGCTCGCTTAAAGGCTGTGCAGAAAACAGGGCTTAAGCCTGAAGAAATCGGTGTATTCTTCATTTCCCCCTGCCCTGCCAAAATCACATCATTCAAGCAGCCCATTGGTGTTGACAGGTCAAATATTGATGGTGCTATTGCCATTAACGATATCTACCCTGTATTGCTTAAAGCTATGGAAAGCCTGGATAAAGATGAGGAGCTCAGGGCGTTGCATGAATCCGGCGTTATCGGCATAAGCTGGGCAACAAGCGGCGGTGAGGTTTCCGGTACGCTGAACGACAACACCCTTGCCGCAGACGGCATAGAAAACTGTATAAAAATCCTTGAAGAGGTTGAACGAGGTAACCTTGACTCAATCGATTTTATTGAGCTCAACGCCTGCCAGGGCGGATGTGTGGGAGGCAGTCTTACTGCTGAAAATCCTTTTATTGCAAAATCACGCCTTATGCGACTGCGTAAATACAGTCCTATTGCCTGCAATCATCTTCCCACCAAGATTTTTCCGAAAGAATTATACTGCGATGTCCCCATTGATCCCAGTGATGATGTTATGAAGCTTGCTGACAATGTAAGCGAGGCAATGGAACGAATGGGTAGAATGAAAGAATTACTCAAAACCCTACCCGGTCTTGATTGCGGCACCTGCGGTGCGCCGTCATGCAGGGCACTTGCAGAGGATATTGTGCGAGGCTTCGGTCACCTTGATGACTGTGTATTCCGCCTCAGAGAAAACCTGCACGAGATTGACACCGCAGAGGAATTAAGCAAGGTTATACCTGCACCCTTCAGAAAAAAAGAGGATTGATTATATGACAGTAGATGCTTTACAAAAAGAACTCGGACTTACATACCTTTGCTGTGAGGATATCGCCCCTGAAAAGGAGATTTGCGGATGTTACTGCGGCGACCTGCTCAGTTGGGTAATGTCCCGCGCCGAAGCCGGAAATATTTGGCTTACGGTAATGGGCAATGTGAACTCAATCGGTGTGGCAGTGCTTGCAGACATTTCCTGCATCATACTCACGGAGAATGCCGCCTTGGACGAAGATGCAAAAAAACGCGCTATGGAGAATGATGTTGTAATACTGACCACCCCCAAAAACGCTTACCAACTTGCAACGGAGATTTCAAAATTAATATGAAAACAATGTATGATTTACACATACACTCCTGCCTCAGCCCCTGCGGTGATAAAGATATGACCCCTTGTAACATAGTTAATATGTCAAAGCTTATGGGGTACGATGTTATTGCTGTCACCGACCACAACACCTGCGGTAACTGCGGTGCCGCCATGAAGGTAGGCGAGGCTGTGGGTGTAACTGTAATCCCGGGTATGGAGCTTTGCACCTCAGAGGAGGTTCACGTTGTATGTCTTTTCCCCACTCTGGAAGATGCTACAGCTTTTTCGGAATACGTATATTCCACTCTCCCCCCGATAAAAAACAAGCCGAATATCTTCGGCGAACAGGTTTTTTGTAATGAAAATGATGAAATAACAGGCTATGAAGAAAAATTACTTATAACCGCATCAGGTATAAGTACCGCTAAAGCTGTGGAAACCGTAGCAAGCTATAACGGTATCTGCTATCCCGCGCACATAGACCGTTCCTCATTCAGCATTATTTCAAACCTCGGTACAATTGATGAATCCTTCGGATTTAATTGTGTAGAAATATTCGATGCAAATAAAGTGTCGGAGTTAAAGAACCGACACCCTTATTTGCAGAATATAAAAATCGTTTCAGACTCTGATGCTCACTATCTGGAAAATATGCGCATCCCGGAAGACTGCTGTGCTGACCTTCCCGACCACAGCATAAAATCCGTGATTGATTGGTTAAAAGCTTAAAAAACACACCGTAAGGCTGATGCCTACGGTGTGTTTTTATTAACAAAAATATTAAAGCACCTGTTTTTGCTCCTGTTGAGCAGTACTTTGGTTTAATAGCTTACCGTAACCTTTTCACCTGAATAATAGGAGCTTATATATCCGCCGTAACAAGCCCTGACTGTATAAGTGTAACGCTTGTTCTTTTCTGCGGTGGTATCGGTAAATGTAACCTTGCCGTTACCTGTTGTGGTACCTATCCTTGTCCATGTACCGGTAGTACCCTTTCTGTACACAGAGTACCATGTTGCACCCGGCACTTTTTCCCAACGGATGTATACGCCCGAAGGATAGCTGAGTACAGATACAAGCTTTGGTGTTGAAAGGTAATATGTTTTCCAACCGTTAAGGTTACAACCGGAAAGAATCTTTGAGCCGTATGCTTTTATCGTATAAGTATATACAGTACCACTCTTAACAGTAGTATCAACATAGGAGGTTTTAGTAACCGTGGCTATTTTTGTCCAGGATTTGGCGTTGCCCGCTTTTCTGTATACATAATAGCTGCTTGCACCCGAAATTTTGTTCCAGGTAAGGCTTACACCACTTATGTTGTTCTTAATAGTCAGGGTTGGCGCCGTCATATGCTTTATACTCTTACCTGCATAATCAAAGCTTGAAACATTAGTGCCATAGTATGCCTTTACTGTATAGGTATATGTTGAGCCATTTTTTACATCTGTATCCCTATACAATGTGGCTGTTGTTTTTCCTATATACTTCCAGTTACCTGTATTATCAACCTTGCGGTAAACATAGTATGCCGCCGCACCCGGTACAGCATTCCAGAAGCATGTAACCGCACCGTATCCGTTTGCAACAGAGGTAAGCTTGGGTGTGGATAAATGCTTGATTGACCAACCGTCGGGATTGAAGCTGGAAAGTATTTTTCCTGTATATGCTCTTGCGGTATATATATAATCCGTACCACTCTTAACATTCTTATCTGTATAGTATGTGGTTGTGACACAAGCAATACGTGTCCAGTATTTCGCACCGGGAGTCTTTCGGTAAATCCAATAGCCTACGGCGCTGTCATTTTTATCCCACTTAAAGTAAACACCACTTGGTGAGTTTGAATATGCAAGCTGAGGTGCATCAACAGCAGTCATACATTTTGCCAGGTATGAGCTTGAGCTGCCTCCGTTCATCGCCTTTACTGTGTAACACATAATCTTACCGTTTACGGTTTCAGTATCATTAAATGAAAGAATATCTGAACCTACGGTTGTAATATATGTCCAGTATTTTGCACCGTACACTTTACGGTACACTCTGTAGGATGTTGCACCCTTAACAGGATCCCAACTGAATGTAATGCCTGTATAAGAGTTAGCAATGCTTGTTATCTTGGGAATAGTGAGGAATGTGTTTTCCTTTGCCTGTGAAAATACGCTGTATCCTTCAACACTCTTGGTTCGGATTGTATAAAGGTATGTTTCGCCTGCTTTTACATTATTATCTGTATACTTAAGGGTATTTGCATCAACTGTTGCTACAAGTCGCTGGGTATCAATACCGTCATTTACCGCTCTGTACACCTCGTAGCCTGTTGCACCTGCAACTGCACCCCAGCTTACAACAGAATTGCTTGTATAGTTTGCAACGCTTATTGATGCCGTTGGCGCAATATATAGCAATTCTATGGGATTTTCTGTATTTACAATACCGCGGCTTCCTTCAATTATTGCAGCTACAGCGTATGAATAAACAGTATTGCTGTCTACTCTTGTATCAATATACTCGGCTTTATCGACAGTTGCAATCTGTGACCAGCCCTCGCCCTTACTTCTGAAAACTGCGTAATAATCTACATTTGAAACCGCATCCCATTTAACAAGGATGCCACCCTCCGTAATTACAGGGACAGTAGTGCCGATAGCACCGATTCGGATTATTGTATTGCTCACATCACTATGAAGGCTGTTACCGTTATTACTTAACGCCTTTACAACATAAGAATACTTTTTGCCGAATTCAACACCTGTATCAACATAGCTTATTCCGTCTGTTGCACTTACAGTTGCAAGCTTCACGGAGTCACCTCCGTCTACACTGCGGTAAACCTCATATTCAACAGCACCCAAGGATTTTTCCCACGAAACATTGATGCCTTCAAATATATTCTCTGCCACAATATTTGCAGGGGCTTTTATGAAATAAATTGCTTCGGATTCTGTTTTTGCACTCTTGGAATTGCTGATAACAGGACAAACGGCATAAACATAATAGGAACCGCTTGTAACTGTAGAATCGCTGAAGAAGGTTACACTTGAAGAAACTGAACCTACCTCTACCCATTGACCGCCATCAGCCGGCTTGCGGTAAATATAATAACTTTTAGCATTGGCTACTGCATTCCAGGTCACCTTAACGCTGAACTTTTCACATTCAAGGCTTGTAACCTCTGCAGGCGGAACGTGTGTCAGAGTATAACCTGTAACATTGTAGGCGCTTTCACCGGTGTTTGTATATGTCTTTACAGAATATGTATAACCTCTGCCCGGCTCAACATCTGTATCAAGGTAGTAGTTATTTACCGTTTCGTCATAATATGTAAGGCCTGTTTCAACACCGACCATTTTTCTGTATATAACATATCTTGTTGCATACTCATTGTTAGCCCATTTCAGTTCAATTCCGTCAACAGTATTTGTGATGCTGTTAATAGACGGAGAAGCAACATAGTATACAACCGCACCGACATCAGACAGAACGCTCTCAAACGTATCTGTTGCAGATGTAATGTCGTATTCATACACCTTACCGTTAATAACGGATGTATCCTTGTATGTGGGTGATATTGTTGCGCTCCGGCTTGCAATCTTTTTCCACTCTGTAGTACCGTACTCACGGCGCATTATGTTATAAAAGCTAGCACCGGAACAACCTACCCAACTGATTTGCACACCCCCGACAACATTCTCTATAAAAGAGATTTCGGGTTTTGCAATATATTTGCAGGAAACACCTATATTATCACGTAAGCTTTCGCCGTAATCGTTGGCTGCAGATACTGAATATATATATGTTTTGCCGCTTTCAAGCTCTGTGTCAACATACTCAAATGAGTCTGCCCCGGGGACAGTGCCAACTGACATCCAGTCCACAGCACTTGTTTTACGGTAAATAACATATCCTGATGCACCCTTCACAGGCTCCCAGGTAACCTTAAGCCCGTTGGCTGCCGGAGCCGCACTCTTTACTACAGGTGCTTCCAGAGTAGAAACACCTTCAAAAACTGCAATCTCCTGCAAGCCATCCTCAACAGTAATAGTTTTATCCACCTCGCTTGTAGAGTAATACTCCTTGCAGTAGAATTTAACATCTGTCGAGGGGCGTGAATCGTCTATAATTTCAAACTGCATTTCAAAAAATGCTGCAGCACTTGATGAGGTTGAAACTGAAAGTGTATTCATATATGCAATGGAATACATATTCTTATCAAATTCAGTCACACCATGAGCAAAAGTACCCTCAAAATTCTGTACAGTACCCTCTGTTGTGTTTGTTCTCATTGCAGGACCGCAATTGACAGGCTTTAAAACTGTGCTGTCAAACTCAACAACAAGTATGGTACCTGCAATATTGTTCTGTCCCGCTGTCACACTGATGCTGTATTTGAGTGTGTTTTTGTCAACAGGCTTTGTGCTGACAGTAAACAAGCTCTTAGCGCTTACAACTGCTGCCGAAGCAGGCACAATTGCCGTACTCATACAGGACAAGCATATTGTAAGGCAAAGTAAAAAAGATAAAAGTTTTTTAATCATAAGTCCTCCTTATGAAGACTATCCCTCGCTCTGAGGAGCGAGGGGTGTATTTTTTAATAAACGTCTTTACAGGTAATACCCTTGGTATTGTACCAGCTTATATTCTTACCACAGAATGCTCTTACTGTATAGGTGTATGTAACACCCTTCTTTGCAGTTTTATCAACGTATTGAGTTGTATTCACACCGCTTACTGTTGCAATACGTGTCCAGGTTTTACCGGGTGTTTTGCGGTATACATAGTAACCTGTTGAGCCTGTAATAGCTGTCCACTTAACTGTGATACCTGCCTTTGAGCTTCTTGCGCTGGTAAGAGCAGGATCAGCAAGACGCATAAGGTAAAGTCCGTTTGTATCAAAGCCACTGTAATAAACGCTAACAGCTCTTACTGTGTATCTGTAATACTTACCGTTTGCCCTTGCAATTGCAGTATCTGTAAAGGTTGTACCTGAAGTTTCACCAAGGTAGAACCAATATGTGGAGCCTGCACCACGACGATAAACTCTGTATGTTTTTGCTCCGGGAACTGCGTTCCATTTAACAGCAACACCTGCTGTAGCATTTGTAACACTCACAAGCTTGGGTGTTGCAACATACTTAAGGTAAAGTCCATCCTTATCAAAACCGCTGTAAATAGTCTGATTATAACCACCGGGATAAACAACACTACTACCACGGTTTTCATTAGTTGCTCTTACGGTGTAGCGGTAATATTCACCGTTAATCATACCGATGTTTTTACCGTTTACATCCTTACCGTAGTCAATAAACGCTGTTTTTGATGCGCTGAATGTTCCCAGATAGTGCCAATAGTTTGTACCTGCACCACGACGATAAACGCGATAGCCTGTAGCACCCTCAATCGGTGTCCATGTAATCTTAACACCGTTAACAACATTTTCACGGCTGAGAAGCTTGGGGCTTGCGAAGAATATTCTTGTTTTACCTACAGGATCATACTTACCGCAGCCTGTAGCATTAGCTGCTGAAACTGTATATGTGTAAACAACATTGCTCTGTGCTGTCGTATCTGTATAAGAAGTACCTGTTGCTGTAGCAATAACGCTCATCTGGTTAGTGCCGACAACTTTTCTGTAAATCTTATACTGTGTTGCACCTGCAACGGGACTCCAGGTAATAGTCATACCGGGAACATCAACGCTGATGCTCTTAACAACCGGTGTACCGAGTCTTGTAATCGCATTGAACTCCTGCGGCGCGCTGTTTATGCCATCGCCCAGAGATCTGATTCTGTATGTATATGAACCGTTATCAACAACGTCACCATCAACAAAAACATCCTCAACAGCGTCAACGCGTGCAATTTCTTTAAAGTCACCGTCGCCGATCTTTTTCTCTATAACGTATGTTATTGCTCCGTTAACTTCACCATAGTAAATTTCAATACCGTTTTCAGTATTGGTAATTGCTGTTTCAGGAACTGCAAGGAACCTTACTGTAGGAATATCTGCACTTGTACCTGCGCGGTAGTTACCGCTGATAGCCTCTATTTTGTAGTTATAATAAACACAGCTTTCTATATCTTCGTCTGTGTAGGTTGTTTCTGCTGTATAACCAACCATAACCCATGCTGTGTCGGGCTGTGCAGATTCTTTTCTGTAAACCTCGTAATAATCTGCCAGCTCAAGTGCACCCCATGTTATTGTTGCGCCCTTGGGTGCGGCAACAGCATCAAGTGTTTTGATTGTACCAAAGTTGAGACCTGCAACACCTGTTGCACTGTGCTCTGTTTCGTTGCCGTCAGCATTAACAGCTGAAACCGCGTATGCATACTCAATATTCGGCTCAATTGTGCCGTCAACATAAATAGTGTCTGTAACATTAGCTGCTACCGAAGTCCAGGATGAAGAACCTGCTGCCTTGCGGTAAACATTGTAGCTCTCTGCACCTTCAACTGCATCCCACTCTGCAACTAACTCTGTTTCTGTTGAATAAACCTTGTTTACAACAGGAACATCAAGTGTAAGGAACTCGTGAGAATAGAAGGATACACCTTCATCTGTTCTGGCAACATCATTGTCAGCATTCTGGTCATCTGTACGATGCTCAACACAACGGAACTCTACCTCAGTAACAGGTCTGTCCTCAGCAATAACATTAAAGGTAATTGTGAGAAAGCTCTTCTGTGCAGTACCTATTGTAACACCGCCGGCACTCATAAATGCCATTGAGTATATGTTGACATCGTCATACTTGGCGCCTGTTTCGTAAACACCCGAAACATAAGGATTGGAACCGCCTGCGGCACCACCTTTTTCAACCTCAAGCACATTGCTGTCAAAAGCAACATGGATAATTGAGCCTGTAAGCTTTGTCTGGTTAGGGGCAAGGCTGACAGTATATGTTATTTTACCGTCAACAAGGTCTGTATGAGAAACCTTCAAATAATCGTTTGCATTTGCCGCGGATACTGTGAATGCGCAGGTAAATACTGACATACACATTACACAACAAAGCAATACAGAAATAAATTTTTTCAATTTAATTCCTCCTATAATTGAGTGTATACCTATGCTTATGAGCATTTAATAACAAGTCCGTTTGAATCAAAACCGCTGAACACATTTCCTGATGTAGCCCTTACGGTATATCTGTAATACTGACCCTTAGTAACATTTTTATCTGTATATGTGCCGCCGCTTACTGTACCGAGGTAAGTCCAGGTTGTCTGTCCTGCACCGCGTCTGTAAACTCTGTAGCCGTTAGCACCGCCCACGGTTTTCCACTTAACTGTTACCCCGCCGGAAACATTTGCGATTGATGTAAGCTTGGGTGTTGCAACACACTTAATAAGCAAGCCGCTTTCAAAATTACTGAAAAGGCTGTAGAATACAGTTCTTACGGTGTATTTATAGTAGACACCGCTTTTAACATTCTTATCGGTGTAATATGCATTTTTGGTTGTACCCAGATATGTCCAGCTCTTTTCGCCTGCGGCACGTCTGTAAACCCTGTAGCCTGTTGCATTTGCAACTGCATTCCATTTAACTGTAATTCCGTTTGTTGCATTCGTAATGCTTGTAAGGTGAGGAACACCGACATAAGCAATACGCTTTGAGGTGAAGGTGCTGCTTCCGTTTGCACCGAAGGCTCTTACTGTATAGTCAATGTTTCTGCCCGATATAGCCTTAGTATCGAGGTAGGAAAGGGTTTTAGCATCAACGGTTGCAATATATGTCCACGACTTTGCACCGTTATATTTGCGGTAAACATTGTACTTTGTTGCACCGGGTATTGTGCTCCATTTAATGTTCACACCGCCTGTAACTGCACTCAGAGTAAATACAGGAGCCTGATAGTACCAGATGGTTGCAAATCTGCATACTGCGCTGGCACCCTTTGAGGTATATGTCCTTATAGTATACTCGAGCTGCTTGCCGCTGGGGGCTGTTTTATCAATATATGTTGTAGCAGTACTCTTTGCCTCGTAGAGGTAAGTCCAACCGCTTCTTGAACCGTCGGAGTAAATTTCACGCCTGTATATTCTGTAGGAAGATGCGCCCGAAACCTTGGTCCAGCCAAATTTAACACCTGCAGGCTGAATCGAAACAGCAACCTTACCGGGAGCTAAAACAAAAGTACCCGAAATGGAACCTGCAAAGCCTGAGTCAAGGTGATTGTTTTTGTCAACAGCTCTTACAGAGTATGTTGCTGTCTGACCTGCTGTAACTGTTGTATCATCATATGAAGTTACACCGGCACCAACCGTTGTAATGTGAGCATACTTACCGTTTACAAGTTTGAAAACCCTGTAGCTTGCAGCACCTGCAGCCTTCTTCCAGGAAACCCTCAAGCCATTTTCCGCAGAAATAACGCTTACAAGCTTAACTCTGCTGATTGTTGAGGTTGTGTGTGTATACATACCCTTGGGGGCTGTATCACTCTTGGGTATATTCAGCTCCGCATTAGGGCTGCTGAACTCAACACAATAGAACTTAACCTCTGTCACAG
The DNA here is from genome assembly GCA_045602985.1 of Acutalibacteraceae bacterium. Lineage (GTDB taxonomy): Bacteria > Bacillota > Clostridia > Oscillospirales > Acutalibacteraceae > DTU089. Next base: position 18,952 of record JAZULH010000102.1, read on the forward strand.
GACGGTCAGGGTGAATGGCCTTGAACTTTACTGTCATAAAGCCACGCTCTGAGGATCCTGTACTGTACGGAGTCATTGTAACATAAGCTACAGTGCACACACCGTCTGCATTATATGTGTTACCTGATGTGTAAACACCCGAAACTGACTGTACAGAGTCACCGTATGAATTCTTTGTCATAAAAGCACCGTCATTTTCAAACACGGGCACAAGAACATCCGGATCATAAAGAATTTTTATGATTGCACCGTTAACACTAACATTCTTTTTCAGGTAGATGTTGTAGGTTACCATATCATCAACAAATGATGACGCCTCAATCCTCAATGAATCAGACGGTGACGCGGCACTTGCCGTAACACCGAAAAATGAAAACATTGATATAAGCATAACGACACACATCAGCATTGAAAAACTTTTTTTCATTGCGGAATCTTCCTTTCAATAAAACGATGGATTGTAGAATAAAAACCATTTGGGCATAGTTCACCCTATGATAATCGTGTACATTATAAATATAACATAAAAAACCGCCTCGTGTCAACGAAAACGGTTTATAAAGAAAATGTAAAATTAAACAAAAAAACTATGTAATTTTTATACACTAAAAATAAAATACTAATAGACTAAAAACTAAGTGTGAACTAACCGTGAATTAAACCGCCATTCTGTGGCGCACGCTGAAGAGAACATCCTCCTCTTCACGCTTGAGTTCTTTTATTGAAATGCTTATGATGTTTCTGACCGTACCTCCCGAAAGGGAAACTCTGACACGGAGCATATCCTTTGCCTTTTTCACGTTTCTGCCATCGCCGAAAACAATGCAATCGATTGTTTTATAGCGAAGGTCATTTTTGGTAATGAAGGCACAAAGCTCAGGTGGTATCTCACCCATATATTCATCACACGCGAAAATTATTTTATCGTACTCATCAACATCCACCCCGTATGTACCGAGAGAGGAAAAACGCCTTACACGGTTAATGCCGAAATAGCGGCTGAATGATGACTTATTGGTGTTACGTGCAAGCTCAAGTGCCTTGGTGTCGCGCTTTTTGAGGACACTTTCGCTGCAAAGGGAATTAACTGTGTCATCACCTGAACAATACACAAATAATGTCTTCAATTCAACACCCCCGAAGCTGCCCGAAAAGCACAATTTATTGTTTAAAACAGGTCAAAAAACCTCTATATGTAGTATATCACAAATGCAACAAAAAGTAAGGTTTTTTACGTAAAAAAATGTCGAAAAACCAAGAATCTACCTATTGCACAAAAGAAACCACAATAATTTGTATGTATTTTCAAAAACATACAAACATACACACAATATGTGCCAAAACCGTCCGATTTTCTATTGAAAAAACATTACTGCTGTGTTATAGTGTGTGCATAGTAAATATTCAGTAAAAAGAAGGTATTTTTAATGAAGCCTATACGCACATTTATACAACAGAACGGCATACGTTTTTGCCTCAAAGCAGAAAAACCTTTATACAACCTTACACGAGGAAAGCTGGCAAGAAATCTCTTCCTTTCCTCCCTGCGAATTCCCCACATCGGCTCAAATGTTAAAATTATAAGCGAGAACGAAACTTCTACCACAATAGGGAAATTCAATGATGACGGAAGCTTCGACAGCTCACCCTTCAAAATACTCACATTCACCGATATGCACACCGGTGAGGATTACGACCTCAACGATAAGGTATTGCAGTTGATGATTGATAATATCGAGGATGTCAAGCCTGACCTTGTTATTTTCACGGGTGACTGTATTCAGGCAAAATACCAACAGATTGATGCAATTCAGTTTGGTCAGCTTATGGAAAAAATGGGTGTATATTGGGCATACGCCTTTGGCAACCACGAGGCAAGGGAAGAAAAAGAATATTATAAATACCTTCTCTTCAAAAGCATTACAGACTGTCCCTACTGTCTGTCTAAATTCGGTGATCCCACCCTCTTCGGTTATGGTAACTACATAATAAACATTATGAACTCACCGACTGAAATCAGGCAGAGTCTTGTTGTGTTTGATTCCGGCAGAGATATTTGCGAGCCGCATAAAACAAAGGACGGTGTACCATTTGAGAATGGCTACGACTACATAAAGCCCGGTCAGATTGAATGGTACAAAAAGGAAATAACCGCACTCAAAAAGCAGTTCGGCGAAGTCAAATCAATGCTTTATATGCACATACCGATTCCTGAATACTGCGAGGTTTTCGGCACAGAAAAGAATGAAAACCAGCAATACACACCTACAGGCAAAGCAGAGCTTCTGTACGGCGTTCAGTACGAGGCAGTAGGTTGCTCACCCTACAACAGCCACCTGTTTGACGCAATGAAGGAAATGGGCTCACAGGCAATTTTTGCAGGTCACGACCACGTTAACGACTGGGCGGCTGTTTATGAAGGTATTTACCTTGTGTATACACAAAGCAGCGACTACAATCTTTACGGACTCGGCGGATACAACAATGCAGTATATCTGCCCGAAAGTGAATGGCTGCAGGGCTGCACGCTTACAGCAATAGCAAAAGACGGTTCAATTACGCTTGAACAGAAGAAAAACTCAAGGTTTTTAAAATAAACCTTAATTCACAAAATGTTCACTGTTTATTTTTAATTGTTCACAAGTTTTTAATACCAAATTTAATTTTATGATGTATAGTGTAATCAACGGAACGGGGAAACGGTCAATCCCCCAACCGTTGATTACATTGTTTTCATTCCTATCTCCTTATTTCCATATTTACCCCTAAGAAAAACGCATCCGCTGTAAGCAGATGCGTTTTTCGCGTTTAAAGATAATCTCTGATATCCAGGGCAAGCTTTTCTTCAAGGTTAATAAGCTTTTTGCATACATCTTTGCTTTTTTCATTTGCCGCCTCATATTCGTTAAGATATTTGTTGAGTGATTTAACACCCATATTGCAACCGTCCGTCATAAGATCAGCAATAGTTTCATCAGATTTTTCCACAGCAAGCTTCATATTTGTTTTCATCCAGGACATACCCTTGGCAATAGGATTAGGGTCCTTGCCGTCATCCTGATAATTTTCAAGCAAAACCTCAATTTCATCTTCAAGTCTTACGTGGTCATTGCGACAATTCACAAGGTACTGTCTGAGGCTATCAGCCTTAACCTTGGGTAAAACATCATCAATTGATGATATACCCATTTTAACCCCTGCATCACATTCACGCAAAAGTCGGATTGTATCCTGCTCTACCATAAAAACGCCTCCGTAACATATTTGTACATATATCTTTACCCTGTTTTTACATATTATTCAATAACACTTTACACCCTTCGGAAATACCGTATTACATCTTAAGATTTAAATAAAAATATGTACCGTAAACATTAATTAAGGTTAATACGTCTGCGGAAATGTTCAGCTATGTACAGTCAGAAAGAAGGTGTTACACAATAAACAAAGCATGGATAAGCACAGAAGATAAAATCAAGCCTGATGCCTCAGGCTTGATTTTCATCAATATTTTTTTGAAAGAAGCTTTTCTGCCTCGTCTTTGGTAATTTTACCAACATTGCAATCTGCCATAACCTGTGCATCCTTATCGTTAAGATTATAAAAGCTCCAGATAATCAACGCAATAACAAGACCGATTATGGGTACGATGTTATAGGTGAACCACAAGCCATCAAGTGCCTCACTTGTCTGCTGTGCAATAGCATTAATCTTATCAAGATCTGCGAAGCTGCTTACCTCCTGTTGTACTCCGTCAATAACAAACTTGGTTTTAAAGCCGAACATTCCGAGAAGTGCCAGGCCCATAGAGCCTGAAATAGCTGCAGCCAGTTTAACAGCAAATGTCTGTATTGCAAAGGTGATACCCTTTGCCTGAGTGCCGGTAGTGTACTGACCGTACTCTGCACAGTCGGGTGTAAAGGTGAACGAAAGCACGCCCACAACACCAAGGGGAACCGCACGAAGCATAAACGTAATAACAAAAAGAACGAAGCTACCCCTTGCAGGAATAATAAGAAATGACAACACAATAGTTGCAATAACGCTAATCTTGAACAGCTTCATCTTATCAATTTTTCTGATAATTTTGGGTACAAGAAGAGCCATAATAAGCTGTGGCACCGATGCAACAGTACCGGTAATGAGGGATGCCAACGAATTTTCGTAAATGTAATAAGCAGTAATTACGTGCAAGGCATTATATGTCTGTGCACCCGAGTAGAAAATGTAACCGATATAGTATATAAGAAGATATTTGTTGCTCGTGACATACTTAAGCATCCTCCTTATAGTAAATTGCTCCTCATCGACAGACTTGTTTCGCTCCTTACAATGCTTACATACAGGAAACATAGTTGCCATGGCAACAACTGCAACAATAACGGAAACAGGGCCATACCCCAAACCTACGAATTCGCTTATAAGAAGAGTAACAAGAACGGTAGTCAAGGCTGAGCCCACACCGGCAGTAACACCCTTGAGGGAAAGAATTGTATTTCGTTCCTCAATATTGCTTGTCATAGCGGTTATTATGCCGAAAGCAGGCACATCGCAGATTGTGTATGCAGTATCCCATATAATATACGCAAGAGCAAACCAAACGAGCTTAACTGTTTCGCTCGCTCCCGTGGGGATAACAAAAATCGCAACAGTTGCAACAGGGGTAACGGCACATGCAATTTTTAACCAAGGAATATATTTCTGATTACTTTTAAATCTGATTTTATCAAAAATCACACCAAAAACAGCATCATTAACTGCATCCCACACCTTTACAGCCAGCACAACAGCCGCGGATTTGACGGGGTCAACGCCTATAAGCAGAAGGAATGTGGTAAGATATGCGGCTATCATATTGTATATCATATTCTGACCGAAAAAATACGTATAGTAGCTCTTTCTCTCGGTTTTTGTGGTCTGCCACAAAGGATTCTGAATTTTGGTCTGTTTCTTGCTCATAAAAGTCCTCCTTTTATATTCTGCAACAAATAGTGTAACATAAATAAACGAACAATTCAATTAATTCAGAAACATGGAATAATAAGGAGAATATATTATTTTGTACGATGCAGACTATAGGTTCGATCCCCCTTTTACTTAATTAAAAAGAAACAGAGTGGCAAAAGCCACTCTGTTTCTTTTGGTGGAGACGGTGGGGATCGAGGGGCAAGCCCCTCGCATTGACCTCTTGACTGCCAGTCAAACGCTCTCCTGAATTAACAGGTAAACACCCCCAAAATCGAGTTTATGACAATATTTCATAACTAAAAGACAAGCCCAATTCCTGTTGTGCCACTTTTACGTCCTCAAAAATCTGAATTATTTTTGGAAAATACTCTCTTAAATCCTTGGTCATTGTATCCGCACCAATCACAGTAATATGTGCTGACCAAGGTTCACTCAACAAATCCCATAAAGCATCCAAATTTCTTCCATACCATTCAGGGAAGTTAAATGCAACGCGTATTCTCTCATGAAAATCGCGTATATATTTACAATCGGTTAAATCTAAAGTGATTTTTACTATCTCATCCACTGTTATATTACTCCTTTCTACACAATTTCATAAAACCTTCTGTAGTGGTAGTATGTAACAAAAATCAATCCATCATCAGAATATAAAATTCTTTGATCGTTTCGTTTGCCGGAAGTGTAATTTATATCGGCTTCATACCATACTCTACCTGTAGGTAAGTGTTCGTTATAATTTTTGTAGATACCTTTAGCTAGCATTTTATTGGGTGCATATTGCGATAAATCTTTTCCTGATTTCCAACCTAAAGCATATGCTTCCTTGAGAGTAATATAATAATCAGGCAAAGACTTAAAGCAAAATAAGTGAAAATCTGCTCCGTCTTTTTCTTTGTCAGTTGCTGTTCCGTGCAGTATAGTTTTAACTTTTTCTATAAAACAACGACAAAAAAGATGCCATACCTTTAATTTAATGACTATGTCCGGGACCGATAAATGATATATATGACCATGTTCTTCATCGCATTCCACACAAACTTTAGGGTCATCCTCACTCAACCTGTTTTTCCATTTTGAGCTTACTCCGTAAATATTTAAAATTTTTATCCTCTCCTTCACATTTTTGCAGAACATTTGTTCTGCAACGGTATTGTAACACACGTTTTTGAGAATTTCAACCCAATTGGAAAATTTTTTTATAAATTGCGGCAGAGTTGGAGAATTAATTTCCGTTTGTGCGTAGCACAATTTCGTTACTGTAAAAAATCACGGCGAAGCCGTGTATAGCATCAATTCCAAAGGAATTGCATATCACCAAAACGTAGTTTTGTATATCATCATTGCGAAAGTTTTTTATACACGCTTCGCGTGATGATATGCAGTCCTGACGGACTGATGTGATACAACAATGGCAAATTTGCCATTGTTGATGATATACCATTGCTTTCGCAATGGATAAAAAAATAATCGTTCCGAAGAACGAGGATTTTTTGGTGGAGACGGTCGGAATCGAACCGATGACCTCTTGAATGCCATTCAAGCGCTCTCCCAAAATGACGGGTAAGCAACCCCAATTTTAAGATAAAATTTCATATTCAAAGACTAAACCATAACTATTCTGTTCACATTTAGCTCTTTCAAATATTTTTATAATACTTTCAAAATATTCCTGCAATTCTTTCGTCATAGTATCTACACCAATCACTGTTATATGTGCTGACCAAGGTTCGCTCAACAAATCCCACAACGCACTCAAATTAGCACCGTACCATTCAGGAAAGTCAAATGCAACGCGTATTCTCTCGTGAAAATCTCGTATATATTTACAATCAGTTAAATCCAAGGTGATTTTTTCTATCTCATCCATTGTTTTCTACACAATTTCATAAAACCTTCTGTAATGGTCATATGCAACGAAAATCAATCCATCATTTGAGTACAATATTCTTTGCTTATTTCTTTTACCGGAAGTGTAATTTATATTGGCTTCATACCATATTCTTCCTGTTGGCAAATGATTATCATCGTTATAATACACACATTTTTGAGAATTTCAACCCAAAATGGAAAGTTTTTTTGTTTTTTTATTAATCGCGGAAGAGTTGGGGAATTAATTTCCGTTTGTGCGTAGCACAATTTCGTTACTGTAAAAAATCACGGCGAAGCCGTGTTTAGCATCAATTCCAAAAGAATT
>JAZULH010000103.1:0-27736 GCA_045602985.1 Acutalibacteraceae bacterium
AAGGCGGAAACGAAATCGGTAAATACTATCCACAGTATTTTGCTACACTTGCTGTGAAATAAGGTGAAACAAATGAAAATTATCAACACCTGTGATAATATCAAATCAGTTTTTACTGACGGATTCAGCATTGATTTATGGCGCAAATATGCAGGTGAAATATCAAAAGAACTGACATCAAAATGTGAAAATGATGCAAAGAGCTATGATTTTAATAAAGATGTTCTTCCTGTTATTGAAGTCGCATTGAATGAAGATAAGATTGATTTTGTCAGCAGAAACTTTCAGTCTGTAATTGATACACTGAATGATACTTTGTCAAAGCTTTTTGACACAGAACCTGACATTAATATTGTGCTGTATCTCGGACTTTGTAACGGTGCAGGATGGGCAACAACTCTTGACGGCAAAAATACAGTTTTGTTGGGGCTTGAAAAAATCATGGAGCTCAGTTGGGGCGACGAAACAAATATGCGTGCCTTGATTCTGCACGAAATCGGTCATTTATGGCACAAGCTGAACGGCAATCTGCATATCCCCGAATACACAAAACGCAGAAAAGGTATCGCACAGCTTTACTGTGAGGGTGTTGCAATGGTCTGCGAGCATATCCTTTGTGGTGATAATGATTTTTATCATCAGGATAAAGATGAGTGGCTCGATTGGTGCTATGAAAACGAAAATGATATTAAGCGAGAATATCTCCGTCGTCTTGAAAATAAAGAAAGTGTTCAGGATTTCTTCGGTGATTGGTGTTCTTATAACGGACACTCGGATGTAGGATACTTTTTGGGCTGCAGATTTATTGAGCATCTTATGAAAAAACATTCTCTTAATGAGATTGCAAATATGAAATATAATTTTCTGAATAAAGGTTTTAAAGAATTTGCGAATACTGTAATTGAACCCCTCGCTCTTTCTGAATATCATAAATGCTCAAATATCTGGAATATGAAAGCTCAACCCCTTGCCGAAAAATGGCGCGAGGAAATTGCTTCGGGTAATCGCCTGGTTTATATATATAAAATAAATGGTGAGTTTATCGGTGAGGGATCATTGGTTTTAGAGACAGGTGACCCTGATTACACTATACCCGATAAGAGAGTTTATGTTTCCAGAATGCTTGTTAAAAAAGAATACCGCAATTGCGGTATTGGTAGTGAAATTCTTGCTTTCCTTATCAGAAAAGCAAGGGCAATTGGTTTTTCGGAAATGACAATTGGTGTTGACAAAGACAATATAAACGCTTTGCACCTGTATGAAAAGTTCGGGTTTAACGAAGTTCTTTTTGACGGTGCAGATGAGGACGGCGAATACTTGAAGTTAATGAAAAGAATGTAAAGCATACCGTAGTATAAATTGAACTATGGGAAAGCATCTGGTTTTTAGTGTTTGTTGTACATATTGAATAGTTAAAAAGTAACCCCCGTCATTTTATTGACGGGGGAATAATCATTTTTGTTCTGTTTTTTTGTTGTTTTTCGGGCTGTCGCTTTCCTGCAGCTTAATCTTTGCTTCTTCACGGGCACTTGTTTTGCCTTCGGTTTTGATATCGCCTGCTTTAGTAAGTGCTACCTTTGTAAAGTACGGACCCACAAGCTCATATACCAACACAGCAAAGAGCGTTATGCTCTGCACAAGCGTACCGGTGTCGCCACCCATTGTAACTGCCTGACTTGCCATTCCCAAGGCAACACCTGCCTGGGGTAAAAGAGTTATTCCCAGATGTTTTACAATCTTCTCATCGCATCCGGTTAATTTTGCACTGATACGCGCACCGAAATATTTACCTAATGAACGGAATAAAATGTAAGCAACACCTATAACCACATATACCCAATTTGAGAAAACAGACAAATCAAGCTCCGCACCGCTTATTACAAAGAATAAAACCAAAAGGGGAACTGTCCAGCGGTCCGCACGATCCATAAGCTCCTCGGAAAAATCGCATATATTGCAGAAAATTGTACCTAACATCATACAAGCGAGAAGGCTTGAAAAAGCTATATGTACTTCGCCGATTTCAAACCTCAGCGATGAAATGGCTACGGTAAGCATAACAAATGTTACGGATATTGCCATACGCTTTGAGCGTGAATGGAAAAATTGCTCACAAAGAGTAAACAACAGACCCATAACAGCTCCGAGAGCAAGAGATAAAATAACCTCTAATATGGGGTTTACAATCATTGATACGGCATCAACCGTGCCTGTGTTGATGGCTCCTGCAATACCGAAGGAAACAGCAAAAACCACAAGGCCAACAGCATCGTCAAGGGCAACGACAGGCAGGAGTATGTCTGTTACAGGACCCTTTGCCTTGTACTGGCGCACAACCATAAGTGTTGCAGCAGGTGCCGTGGCAGTTGCTACCGCACCTAATATGATGGCTGCAGGCAGAGGAAGGTAACCCTCGGGCAATATAAATGACAGCGCAATCAGGGCAATGTCCACCACAATTGTTGTGAAAATTGCCTGGAATATGCCTATAACGGTTGCCTGCTTGCCTATTTTTTTGAGTTGTGCAAGACGGAATTCGTTACCGATTGCAAAGGCTATAAAGCCCAGAGCAAGGTCGCATAAAATCGAGTAGTCCTGAGGTGGGTTGATATCTGCAATGAAACCTATGCCCAGTTTACCAAGGCAGAACGGACCTATAATTACGCCTGCCACAAGGTATGCTGTTACTGCAGGTAAGCCAAGCTTTTTTGCAAGTCGCGAAAGCAAAAGACCGGATAATAAAGCGATTGATAATGTTAAAAGCACTTCAGTTGTTCCGTGCATTTCAAAGACTTCTTTCTTTAAATAGAATTTATTATAATAACCATATAACGGTTGTATATTTTAGCACAATGATTTTAAAAGTCAATATACTTTTTTACTATAAAATATCTTTTATTTAACTGAAAAACTTATATATGTTCTGTCGTCAAATGAAAGGTTTCCTTCCACAAGTCCTTTTGTGGATTTATACTCTTTGTAGCATAAGGGATCTGTTTTAATAATATGCTCAAGGTATTCTTCACTTTCCTGCAAGGTGGGAAACAGACGAGGATAACCATCGCTTGCAAGTACAACCAAATCACCGGGCTTCACCGAGTGAACCGTTATCTCCGTAGGGGAGTAGGGTGTTCCGTTTAGTACGGGGTAGCCGTAGGGATGCAGAGTGTTGTTGGCATAAAGGTGTTGCTTTTTCAGAACAGACATAATTTCTGTCCGTCCTATGTCATTTTTTATTATGTCTGTTTCCGATATACCGCTTTTTACAGCTTCTGCAATTATTTTAGCGCGTTTTTCGGATAACTCCTTATCAATGAGCTTTTCGTGGGTATAGCAAGTATTATTTATAATGCATTGGCAGTCGCCTATGCACCATATTTCTTTGCGGTGAATACTGTATACTATCATACAAACAGCGGCTTCGCCTGTGGGTGTACCATTGTACAAGGCTGCAACAGCACTGTTAACCCCATCAAACAGTTCTTGTGCAGTTGTTTCGGCAGATGCAGTTTTCATAACCTCTATAGCAGACTCCATTGCTGCTCTACCGCCCGTAGCGCCGTTATAAAGTGTATTGCTTTTGGAGGTTACTCCGTCAATTACAGCAATAAAATTTTCGTCAATATACAGCCCGTCCTCACATAGGCTTTGCCGTGGACTTTTACCCATTATGAATTTTTCCCGAATTACCAAAAAAACACCACCCTTCCACAGGATGATTATAGTTCAAGCCTATGGGAAAATCAATAAAAGATAATGTTTGTTGTTGATATTTTGTTGAGTTGTGTTAGAATAATTACATACAGTTTTATTATGATTAAAAAAGGAAGTGTGCTTGTGTACGGCAGAAAGCTTTGCTTGTCAACAAATAATACCTTCGGTCTCCCTGAGTGGGAGCAGATAAAGCTTTTTAAAAAAGCAGGCTTTGAGGGGTTTAATGTCCTTTGGGGCTATGCTATGGACGATGTAATAGAAAAGTGTGCCCGTGTCGCAGAGGATGAAGGTATGATTTTTCAGTCAATACACGCTCCATGGGGATATTGTGCCGATATGTGGGATGAGGATTGTGCCGACGATGCCCGTGAGGGAATTGAGGAGCTTTGCCATTGCCTTGATTTGTGTGCAAGGTACAATGTACCCATAATGGTTTGTCATGTGTATGTGGGTTTTGATGAGGATTATATACCGACTCCTTTCGGTATTGAAAACTATGGTAAGGTTATTGATTATGCGGAAAAGCTCGGTGTTAAAATTGCCTTTGAAAATACCGAAGGCGGTGAGTACCTTGATGCTCTGCTCAAGCATTATTGGGATAGGGATTGTGTTGGCTTTTGTTGGGATTCAGGCCACGAGATGTGCTATAACTACTCTGAAAATCTTGTGGAAAAGTACGGCGCAAAGCTTATTGCCACACACCTGAACGATAACCTCGGAATCAAGGATGAGAACGGTAGAATTTTTTGGCACGACGATTTACACCTGCTGCCCTACGACGGCATTGCTGATTGGAAGGAGCTTGCTCATAGGCTTAATAAATGCGGTTTTGATGATATTCTAACATTTGAGCTTAATAATAAATCAAAACCCAATCGGCACGAAAATGATAAGTATGACAAGATGTCCATTGAGGAATATATTGCAGAGTGCTATGTGCGTGCCTGCAGATTTGCAAATGATATAAAAAAAGATAAAAACAATAGATGAATTTGCATAATTTTTATTGACAATATCCATATTTGAGTTAAAATAATATTGTTAATATTAAATTAATGTTAAGGAGAGAGCTTATGGATTTATCAAAGGCTATAGCAAAGAAGAATGAATACGCGCAGTATATGGTTGATGAAATTACCCATATCTGTACAAAGTTTGAAAAACGTGATCCCGGTTCCCGAGGTGAACAACAGGCTTGTGAGTACGCTGCCGAGCAAATGAAGGAATACGGTTGCGACAGAGTTTTTGTCGATGAGTTCAAGGAGAATCCAAATGCATTCTTCGGTTGGATTTATTTTACAATTACCTTCTGCTTGCTGGCATTGATTTCATATTTCTTTGTTCCTGCGCTTTCAATTGTGTTTATAGTTCTTGGTCTTACACTTTGTGTATTGCAGTTTGGTCTTTACAAAAAAGTGGTTGACAAGTTCTTTAAGGAAAAAATCGGACACAATGCTTCCGGTTTTAAAAAGCCTACAGGCGAGGTTAAGCGTAGAATTATTTTCAACGGTCACCCCGATGCTGTATGGGAATGGCCCATCAAATATAAGTTTACATACCTTGGCTTTGATATTCATATGATGGTTTGCTTTTTAGGTGCTTTTTATGTACTTGGCATTGCCATAGCAAGTCTTGCAGGCATAGGCGAGGACCTTGCACTTAAATTGGGCCTTGGTGGTCTTGCTTTTGTTCCCTTCTGGTTCGGTCTTTACTTTATGTGGAATGAAAAGAAGGTTGTTGATGGCGCAAACGATAATCTTAGCGGTTGCTATATCGGTATGGCAATTCTTAAAATGCTCCACGACGAGGGTATAGAATTTGAAAACACAGAGGTTGGCGTTGTACTCTCAGGCTCGGAGGAAGCAGGTATTCGCGGTGCAAAGGCATGGTGTGAGGCACACAAGGATGAGTTTGATGATGTTCCCACCTTTATTTATTCTTACGATACAATTACACAATGCGAGCATCTTAGTGTAAACTACCGCGACCTTAACGGCACAGTTAAGGTGGATGAAGATGTTTCCGACTTGTTCTACGAGGCTTGTCAGGAGCTTGACATACCTTGCGGTAAGGGTATGGTTCCACCACTTGGCGGCGCAACAGACTCTGCAGCATTTGCCCAGGCGGGTATGCGTTCAACAGGTATTACAGCCCTTAACCACGCTCTTCCCGATTTCTACCACACAAGACTTGATACTCCGGAGGCACTTAATCCCAAATGTCTTGCGGATTGTTTTGCAGCAAGTGTTAAGGTTCTTGAAATGTTCGACAACGGCGCAAAGCAGTAAAATAAAAGAATTAATATTTGCTCTTCATTTAAGCTAACAAGGCTTGAGGAGTGATGTGGCAATTAATAGTTACCGTTCACACGGAAGTAAAAACACACCGCAAGGCAATGCCTTGCGGTGTGTTTTTATAGAGCATTAATTCTGAACTTATTAAAAAACAATAAAGCTCTGTTGTATTTTTCCTTAATATGGCTATTGATTGCGGATGTATTATGTCAAGGTTTTACGGGATAATATATTGTATGAAATCAGGTAAATTGTTAGTGAAAAAAACTATTGTTAATGTGTTGTGGTTTGTGTGTTGTGTAGCTTTAGCAGGAGCAGGCTCGGTCAGAACAGTTTGGAACAATCTTCAATCGGATTATTTAACAGATTCCTGTGTGAGTAAAATTTCACGCGCTGTTTATGGTGTGTATCCTAAAAACAGCAGGAGTGTCAGAGTTGCCACATTTAATCTGCTTGCAGACGGACTCGGGTATTATGGTGGAAGAGCTGCCGGACGTTGTGAGGGAGCTGTGGAAATAATAAAAAACATGGATGCAGATGTTGTAGGGTTCCAGGAGGTAAGCCGATGGTGGTTTTGTAATCTTAAAAGTGGCACGGAATATTCTTTTATAGAACCGGTGCGCACCGAGTTAACAGGACTTATGACTGTTATCGCCTATTCTGATGAAAAATTGAAGCTTTTGGAAAGTGGTAGTCAGCCCCTTAATAAGGGTAGTAATTTTAAATTGCGCAGAGCAGTGTGGGGTGTTTTTCGCAGGGTAGAGGACGGCAAAATATTTTGTGTGGTAAACACACATTTTAATCTGAGTGAGGATAATAATTATGCAGGACTTTTGCAGGCGGAGCAAATAAATGCTCTTGGTCGTGGATTATACGGTAAATACAATTGTCCTGTTTTTGTTGTGGGTGATTTTAATGCAAAAAAGAGAGGCGCAGTATCATACTGCTCCTCTGCTGTTTATGATTTATTAAGCCTTAAAATGACAGATGTGCGCTCTGTTGCTCTCGGACGGAGCTACGGCGGTGGTAAAAGCCTGTACGCGGCATGTTGTGACCATATTTTTGCAATAGGTGACATATCGGTCGAACTTTGCGCAATGCTGTCACAAAAGGAGTTGAAGATGCTTAGTGACCACTATGCGCTGTTTGCCGATTCGTGTTGGTGAGGTCAGACAGATTAATTGAGCGCTTGGGTCTGCCTTTGTGCCGCCACCAGGTCAGCATAAATACCGCCTTGTGCAATAAGCTCTTCGTGGGTGCCGAGTTCAGCGAGGCGCCCTTTTTCGATTACGGCAAGTCTGTCGGCATTTTTTAGTGTTGCAAGGCGGTGAGCAATAGCGATAGTTGTTCTGCCCTCAATAAGCCTTGCCAAAGCCTCCTGTATTTTAATTTCTGTTTCAGGGTCAAGGGAACTGGTTGCTTCATCAAGTATAAGTATTTTCGGGTTTTTGAGTATTGCCCGTGCTATACTTACGCGTTGTCGCTCACCACCTGAAAGGGAGTGTCCGTTTTCTCCTATAACAGTATTGTAGCCGTCGGGGAGCTTTGTTATAAACTCGTGAGCATTTGCAGCCTTTGCGGCGGCAATAACCTCTTCATAGTCGGCATCTGCACGTGCGTAAGCAATGTTTTCGTATATAGTGCCGGAAAAAAGATAGGTTTCCTGAAAAACTACACCTATATTGTCGCGTAGCTCCTTCGGCGGAATGTCCTTGATGTTAACACCGCCTATGGTGATTTTGCCGAGGTTAGGGTCATAAAGACGCATACATAGGTTGATTATGGTGGATTTACCGGCGCCTGAGTGACCTACAAGACCAATCATTTCTCCGGGGTTGATGTGGAGATTGACGTTCTTTAAAACAGGCTCGTATGACTTGTATCCGAATGTAACATTATTAAGCTCCAATGCTCCCGAGGCATCAAATACAATTTCGTTTTCGGGCGGTGCGGCTTGCGGCTCATCGTCGAGAATTTCATATATTTTAACAAGACTTGTGGTACAGTCTGCAAGTCGACGTGGGAACATTGACATCCAGCGTAACGGTGCATAAAGAAATGCAAGGTACAGATTGAAGCGTGTCAGCTCGCCCAAGGTGAGTGTTCCGTCAAGCACCATTTTACCGCCGATCAGCAGTACAAGAAATTCGCCTAAGGTCATAAAGTTGCCTACCAGGGGAAAGGTTACTGCCCAGTATTTTTCGTTGGATGCACTGATATCTCTCAGCTTTTTGGAAACATCAGAGAATTTTTCAATTTCGCGTTCTTCGTTGCCAAAAGCCTTTACAACGCGAATTCCCTTTATAATGTCGTGGAGTATTGATGTGGCTTTTGAGTTGATACGCCATTGCTTGTGGTAGCGAAGCATTGTGGAGTGGCGAAAACGTGACATGGCAAAAATTGCAAGAGGTATGGGTGCAAGCACCGCAAGAGTCAGCCACACGTTGGTGCAAAACAGAATAATGAGAATAACCGTGAAGACAATAATCTGTTCAATAAGGTAACGGCCCTGTTGGTTAAAGAATTCTTTAACTCGCTCCGTATCATTGGTTACGCGGTGCATAAGGTTACCTGCAGAGCGTTTTGACATAGAAGTGAGAGAAAGCTCCTGTATTTTGCCGTATACAATATTTCTTAAATCGTTGGAGAAGCGCGCACCTATTCTGTTGGAGGTGCGTGAACTGAATATAGTTATAACCCGTGAAAGTATAAAGGTAAGAACCATTAAAAGCACAGTTACTGCGATACCTGTAGTACGGGATGTAAAGAACGGCTCTGCGCCATCTACAGGTACAAGATAGTGGTCAATAAGTATTGAGTTAAACAGCGGCATAATTGCGGAAAGTATGTTCGCAACTGCAAGTAAAATACCTGTAAGAGCCACAGTTTTTGCATAGGGTTTGAAGTATTTGAATGCACGTGAAAACACGTAGGATTTTTTGACACAGAACATACATACATTCATTCCGCGGAGGTAGTGTCTGTGACATTTGGGACATACGGGGATATCCGCTGTGCTTATTTCCAATAACTCTCCTGTTTCCAACAGGTGGTTTATAACCTTGGTAAATTCACCGATTTCGCTGACACAGCTCATTGAAAAACGACAGATGTGAATGTTATCACTGCCATCCTCTGCTCCGTCAACAGGCACAAGCTCAAGGTGACCGCACCCTACATCAGTGTACTGCACAGCCTCTTTTATGCCCTTTAATTCAAATTCTTGTGATACTCCGTCAAGGTGGCGGGTAATTATGCCGTCCCTAAAAACCAGGGCACCTTCACAGTGCTTACCCTGAGGGGAAATATCAAAATATGCAATAATTCTTTCCATAATCAATATAAATAAGGTTCAAGTAAGCGTCTGCTTTTTTCTTCAATACGGTCAAAATCAGGGATAATGTATCTGTTACCATCCATATCAAAAATCAGCAACGTGTTTTCCCCTGCAAAACGAAGGTTTTTAGTTATATCTCTGACTGTAAAGTTTTTGGGATTGTTGTCAATAACGGTTTCAAAATAAAAATTACCCATGCGTTCTTTAACCTTTTTGACCGTAGTTACTGTGGGACAGTAGTATCGGTTTGTAAGCTCTTTTTTTGCACAGTCCCTTGATTGAGGGTCGAGTTGGTTAATGTCGCGGATAATACCGATTTCATTATCCTGTAAATCATGTATACAGATATATTCGTCTTTAAGTGTGTAGGGGTAGGTACGGATAAGCTTAACTCTGCCCATTGCTTCACCCTTGTGGTTGAATACAAGAAAACCGTTTTCGTTAAAAGCTAACTGACATTCCTCGGGGGTTAAAAATTCAATTGTGAGTTTATCTGTTTTCTTCATCCTTGTGTTCCTCCTCCTTTTCGTCAGGCTTGTTTTCGTCGCCTATGCCTATAAAACGCAATGCCTCTTCCTGGAGCTTGAAAAGCTTGTAATATGCGCCTTTTTTCTCCATAAGCTGGTTATAAGTGCCAAACTCAATACACTCACCGTCATCAATAACAGCAAGCTTGTCTGCATCCCTGAGGGTAGACAGTCTGTGAGCGATGGCAATAGTTGTTCTGCCTGCCTTGAGTTCTGTTAAAGAGTTTTGAATATTGCGCTCTGTTTCGGTATCCATAGCGGCAGTTGCTTCGTCGAGTATAAGTATTTTTGGATTTTGAATGATAGTGCGAGCAATACTTATTCTCTGGCGCTCACCACCTGACAAATCCTGTCCGCCTGAGCCGACCCATGTTTCGTAGCCGTCCGGAAGCTTGGTTATAAATCCGTGGGCAGATGCCGCTTTTGCGGCGGCAATAACCTCATCATTTGTGGCATCGGGTCTGGCATAACGAATGTTGTCTGCGATGGTTCCCATAAACAGGAATATATCTTGGGATACAATACCAATATTTTCCCTTAATTGTTTTGAGGATAAGTCTTTTACATCATAGCCGTCAATTTTTACAACACCCTCCTTGGGATCATAAAGTCTGGCTATAAGGTTGGATATGGTGGTTTTGCCTGCACCTGTTTTACCAACAATACCAAGCATTTCGCCTGCTTCAATCTTCAACGACAGATTCTTGATTATGGGGTGGGCAGGTTCATATTCAAATTGTAATTGGTTGAGTTCTATGCTGCCTTTGAAATTTTCCAATATTACAGGATTTTCCTTGTCCTGTATTTCAGGCTCCGTGTCCATAATTTCAAAAACTCTTTGTGATGAGTCTACACAGCGTGACCACCAGTTAATTACCCAACTGAGAAAATCGATAGGCTGCTGCAACATTCCCAGGTAAACAACAAACGTAAGCAGCTCACCAATGGTAAGTTCATCTGTTGTAGTTGCCATTACACCGCCCACACCAAGAACTATTGCCGTGAGGATATAAACTATAACAGACAATATGGGGAAAACGGTGCTCTCTGTGTCGGTAACACTAACCTCGGCTTTGTATAGCTTGGTGCTGAGGTTTGAAAAGTCCGATAGCTCGTCATTTTCCTTTGAAAATGCTTTGATTATACGGTGACCGTTTATGTTGTCGCTTACCTTGGAGCTGAGCTTTGCGTTTTGTACCCATACCTTGTGGTAAAGCTTTCTGAATTTTTTGTGTACAAGGGGATATGCAACAAATATAATACACGCGGCACCCGAAATCATTAGGGTGAGCTTTGCACTTGTAACAACCATAACAACAAGTATGCCTATTACAAGAATAAGGTTTGCTATCAGGTAGGGGAAGCCGTCAACAAAGAACCAATAAATGTTGTTGGAATCACGTGTAACACGTTCCATGAGAGAGCCGGTCTGCTTGTGCGTGTAAAAGCCTACGGAAAGCTTTTGCATTGCTTTGAAAATCTTCAGCTTAATGCTGTACACTACATCAGGAAGTATCCCTGCAACAATGTATTGGTAAAATAAGGTGAACAGCTGTTGTACGATTTTTAAAACAGCCATTGTCAGCACAATGGTAAAAAGCGACCTTAACAGAACATCATAAGGTGCAGGGTTGCCTGTATTGAGGACTTCATCATAAAGCCTCTGGGTGCTGAATTGGGGAATTATCAATGAAATGAATGAACTGAATATAACAGCGCATATCATAAAAATCATTTTACCCTTAACATCACCGAAAAAAGAGAACAATCGTTTGACTGTGGATGATCTGTCAACACAGTCCTTGCAATATTTCAAACCCTTCGGGATAGGTTCTCCGCATTTATGGCAGGTGTTGCCTGTAGCGGTGGAAAGGTACTGCTCGTAGTCCTTGCCCTGCTTGAAGGTGTTGTATACTTTAGAAAAATTATCTGCCTTTTCAAGTGTGCCGATAGGAAAATAACCTAAGGAATAGTATTCGCCGTTTTTGGTGTATGTCAGTTGACCTGTTGCCAGGTACTGCTCGCAAAAAAGCTCCTCTGCGTCCTCCACGGCCACGGTTGTAATATTGTTGATTGTCGGCTTTATATCGGGCATTTTTTTGCCCTTTTTAGGGGGCGGGGGAGGATCGTCAAAGGCAACTGTATATATGTTGTCTTTGTCAAAGAAAATGTAACAGTCACCGAATTGCTCTGCATCGCACATATCCGACTTGAAGCCGTGTATAATGCCGGTAGTGCTTAGCCCTGATGCTTCAATAGCATCTTTTACGGGAGGGGGGAATAAATCGCCCTTGTTGCGTCGTGGCTTCGGTGACTTTTTAAGGTGAAGTTTATATAGAATTTTATTTAATATTTCCATAGTTTCTCCTTAAATTTACTGAATAATTTTACCCTTTATTATACCACGTAATACAAGTGTAGACAAGAATAAACATTTACATATCATAAAATTAACATATTCTTAATATTATGCTGATTATTTTTTGCTTATTGTACAATTCAAGGGTGTTGTTGTTTGGTTAATTTAACAATTTTTAGTTTTTTTGTCGGAAAACAATTAAAGTGAATTGACATTCACTAAGGCTTTTGATATAATTAAAATAGAACAATATGGCACGAGGTGAAATTTATGTCAAATATACTTGCACAGGGTATTTATCCTGCGTTAGTTTCACATTTCAAAAATGACGGTACTGTGCTTAAAGACTCCTTGAAAGCAAATATGGAGCGTAATTTTGCACAGGGTGCAGGCGGTTTTTACATTTGTGGCTCTACAGGTGAGGGTCCCGTTATTACTACTGCTATGCGTAAGGAGATTGCAGAAACTGTAGTTGATGTTAATAACGGTAGGGGTATTGTAATTAACCACATTGGTGCAGCTGCCCCCATAGATGCGTTTGAACTCGCACGCCACGCCAAGGATTGCGGTTGCGATGCTGTTTCCAGTGTTGTACCCAACTTCTATTTTAAATATACCGACGATGAAATCGTTGAGTATTATAAAAGACTTGCAGCAGAGAGCGAGCTTCCCGTGATTGCTTATGCACAGGGTCTTCTGACAACCGATCCCGTGAATCTTATGAGAAGACTTATAAAGGTTGACGGTGTTATAGGTGTTAAGTTTACTCTTACTGACTTCTACTCAATGCGCCGCATCAAGGAGCTTAACAACGGTGACATTAATGTAATTAACGGCCCGGATGAAATGCTTATCTGCGGACTTTCAATGGGCGCGGATGCAGGTATCGGTTCTACATATAACCTTATGTGCGCAGAGTATGTGAAGCTGAGAAATCAGTTCCTTGCAGGGGATATTGAGGGTGCAAGATCTACTCAGTATAAGGTTAACAAGGTTACTGAAATACTTATTAAATATGGTGTTATCCGTTCTGTAAAATATGTTCTTTCTCTTGATGGAATTGAAGCAGGCGATATCGCTTATCCCGGCTCACCACTCACAGACGAAGAGAAGAAGGCTCTTGTTGAAGAGCTGACAAATGTTGGTTTCTTTACCGATTACAACAAATAAGAACTCATTATTAAATATTTTGAAAGGAAATATCTATGGCAGTTAAAAGTATCACCAGATTCGGAATTCAAAGAAAAATTGTTGCTAATATGTGCACCGAAAGTTGGCAGAATATTCCCCATGTTAGTTACCAGTATGAACCTGACGTTACGAAGTTTATGGATGCCTTCAAAAAGTTTTCTGAGGAAAAAAATACAGGTGACGGTCCCAAAATTACTCTTAACTCGGTTCTTCTCAAGGCTATTGCAGAGGCAATTGAGGTTGATCCGATGATAAACGCTCATATTCACTATGAGAAGGGACTTGTTCGCGGAAAGGTTACTGAATTTGATAACATTGATATTTCTGTTCCGTGGATTCTTCCGGATGGCAATATGATGACCATCACAATGAAGGATATGGGTAATAAAACCCTTAAGGAGATTGCAGCGTATCAGGCAGATATTAACCGCCGACTTGAGAAAACAAATCTTGTTGAAGCGCTTTATTCAGTTGCCTTCCACGATACACTTGATAAGCTCAAAAGCGGTCACATTATCAGAGCAATCAAACGTCTTTACGGTGCAAACAGCAACAAGCGTCACAGAATAGTTCGTCTTAAAGGTGCCGAGAAAAAGGCTTATGATGCAATTCCTGCAACTGAAAAAATCACCAGAGATGACCTTAAGCAGGGTACAATTACAGTATCTAATGTCGGTGCAGACACACGCGGTCTTTCAGGTGAGGTTGCCATGCTTATGATTATTCCTCCCCAGGTTTGTGTTATAGGTATCGGTACCCTTCAGAAAAAGCCCACGGTTATAACAGATGAAAATGGTGAAGATAAAATTGTAATCAGAACAGTTCTTCCCATAAACATTGTTTTTGACCACAGAGCATTGGATTTCGGTGAGGTAAGACCCTTCCTTACAAAAATGGAGGAGTTTTTCCAGAATCCCGAGCTTATACTTAACGACAACGCATAATTATAAGGAGCTGTAAAAACTTCTCGTTTTTTACAGCTCCTTTTTATGTTGCTAATATATGCTGTTTTCTGTAAAACGGATGAGCTCAAGGTCTTGTGTGCTTTCAATATCCAGAGCCTTGCTGTAGCCGTCACATATATTTTCCCAATTAACAGATGATTTTTCTATAATAACATTTTTTGTATGTCGGATATAAAAACCGGCATTTTTTATTTTCTCCACACCGTATTTAAGGCAGGGACGCAGGTCGTAAAGACCGCTTTCCCATTTGGTGTGCTTGTTCATTGTGACTTGCACATTTTCAAATGTGATATTTTCAATTATGTTATCCTTGTTTCCGTGGATAAGAACACCGTTTTCACCATGGCAGGTGATGTTTCGGAAGCGTATATTTTTGATTTTGCCTGATTTTGTATTTTCATCACGGTTGAATGTGGTGATGACAATGGGCTCGGCAGTGCCCCACCAATCAGGACAGAAACGCCGTGTTTCAATAATGCAGTTTGAGTATGTGACATTTTCAACATTACCGCCGTCGCGTATCTGTATTGAAAGTCCTCGGTTGCTTTTTGAAATAATGCAGTTATCTACAATAATATTACGGAAATTACCTACGCCCTCTGTTCCGATTTTTATAGCGGCAGAGGTTGAAATGAGCGTGCAGTTGCTTATAATTATGTTTTCGCACGGACCATATTCGCTGTTGCCTTTTGTGGTTTTAAGGCATATACAGTCGTCAGCACATTCTATGTGACAACCAATAATTCTCACATTGGTGCAATGGTCGGGGTCAATGCCGTCAGAGTTTGCTACATCCAGGTTATTAAGAATTCGTATTTGGGAAATAAGCACATCATCACAGCCTGCCGGGTGCAAGGTCCAGAAGGGAGCATCAACAATAGTTATATCTTTAAATGATATGTTATTACTTTTTTCAATATAAATTACTGTGGGACGAGGGTAGAAGTTGCCTGTAACATAATAACGGTCCTTGCGTTCAACAAAGGCGTGGCCGTTTGCATCAATGGTGCCCTCGCCTGTGATTGAACAACCGTGAGCCTCAAAACCATAAATAAAAACAAAAGAGGGCTTGCCTGTAACAGGGTTGCCGATAAGTGCGGTCTTCGGGTCATTTATCATATTGCAGGGGCGTATGTAACAAGCAATATTATCTGTTGCTTTAAGACGTGCGCCCTTTTGCAAATGGAGTTCAACATTTGACTTTAATTGAAGTGAATCGGAAAAATAGGTTTTTCCTGATGTAAGTACAACCGTTCCTCCGCCATTTTCACAAGCTTTGTCGATGGCTGTCTGTATCGGGAAACAGTCATTTGCTTTGCCGTCGGCTTTTGCACCGTAATCTTCCGGATAAAAGTATAACATATAATCATCCCCTAATCTGTTCAGTTTGAGTTTTTATCGTTTTTATAAGAAAAAGAGCGTTTGCTCCGTATGGCGTATCAGTACGGCGGGAACGCTCTTTTTGAGTTATTCTATTGTGAATTCCACAGCGGAAAAATCGAGCTTCTTGAGTGCTTCGGCATCCATGGTGATATATGCAATTTTCTCCGTGTCTGCCAGGAATGATGGCATATTATCATCTAACGGGTCATACTGCAACAGCACTATTTTGCTACTCTTTTCAACAAGCAGCCTTGTGCCGTCCTCGGCACAGTCTGTTCCGTAAAAATCAATTGAATACTCAGTCTGTGTATCACCCAAAAAGTCAAATCCTGCGTTAAAATCATCAATAAGCACGTCCGGCTCGGATTTTGTATAGCGGATGTTGGGTATAAAATGACCATCCTCAAAGGTTAGAAAAACATAAATAAATCCAACCATAGGCAGTAAACCATTTTTGTCAAAGGGCTTGAGTTCCGATAATCTTAATTGGCAGAAGAAAAAATCTTCATCGCCGACGGTTCCGTCTGAAAGCCACTCCTCCGGCATTGTGGGTGAACCGAAAAACTTACTTGTGCCGGGGTCGTATTCTCCGTGGGCTTTTTCTACTTTAATTCCTATCATTGCGCTGACTTCCCGTAATATTCTTCTAATGTAAGGCCACTTGCCTTGATTGCCTTTGCGGCTTCAACGCCAACATAGCGCCAATGCCAAGGCTCGTAAATAACCATTGTTATATCAGTTTTATCCTTTGGATATCTGAGTATAAAGCCATAGTCTGCGGCATTCGCCATAAGCCATTTGAATTCGGGTGTGGTTTCAAACCACTCTTCCACACAAACAATGTCCATGGCGTATCCTAAATTGTGCTCAGAGCTTCCGGGTACCATAACAATTGTGGCAGCTTTAACCTTTGCCTCATCCTCACTGTAGCCCTGTCCTTTGTAAAAGTCAACTTTCCTTTGGTATAGTGTTACCTGCTTGTTGTATGAACGGTATCCTGAACAAGGGGTCAGGGTAACACCATCCTTCATACCGGCATCAAACATAGCCTCGTATTGCTTTGCAACCTCAGTCTGCAGTCTTTCGCCAGTACCACACACGTAAACAAGCTCCGGCTCGTAGGTTGACGGTATACGGTAGTTTCTGTTAACGACTACCGTATCAAAGCTGCAGTCTGTTACAGTTTCAGGATTGTTGAAGGAAGGAGCTCCGTCACTTTTTTCTGTCTCAGCCACAGTAGATGCAGTTGTGTCTGTAGCCGAGGGCTCTGTGGTTGAGGTTTTTTCTGTTGTCGTGTCTGTGACAACTGCCCCTACAGTTTCTTCCTTGGGTGGCTGTGTTGTAATTATCCCTGTGTTTTCTGCGGTTAATTTATTTGAAGCCTCGTCCAGCTTTTGTTGTGATAAGTACTTTTCGTTGTTTTTATTTACGAAAATGCAAACAATTGCAACAAATATAACAACTAATGAAAGCATTAAGCATAGAAACCGTCTTGCCTGAGCTTCTCTTATTCTCTTTTCTCTTCGTACAGTTCCCGTAGCCGCTTTTTTCTTTGGTCGGGTTTTGTGTACTTCGTATTCAAGGGGTTCAAGAAGGTTATCATTATTGTTTTCAATCATAAAAACACACCTCATTTCGTATCACATTATATTGCAATACGAATCAAAAGTCAATGTGATTACTTATTAACATTTCATAAATATTAGTTGTTAAATACAAAAGATGTCATTGCGTTTTGTGCTTTTTTTACAAATATGAAAAAATGTGAAAAATTACTGTTACTGACTGCTTTTTTGTGGTATAATTGCAAGGTGAATAACAGTATATTCGGTTTTTATCGGATTTTACTGAGAATATCGAAAGGGGTAAAACCTTAATGAAACGCATTTTAACAGTTTTAACAGCCATTTTACTTATCAGCGCAATGCTTATGTCATTGACAGCCTGTGGCTCATCTGAGTCTGCTGCGGAGACAGAGGTTTTCTCAACAGAGGCGGCAGTTTATACAGAAAGCGCCACTCCTGTCGGCAACACAAGTGAAGAGGTTTTAAATTATTTCAACGGCCTTGTAAACGATCTTAAGGAGTCAAAGCCCGGCGTGTCATACAGATATGAGATGAATGTTCCTGACAGCTCAATCAAAATTACCGCAAAGGGCTCTGAGGATGCGGAAGAAGTTCCTGCAGAATTTTCTGCAATTAACAGCGCATCAGCAGGTCTTAAGGATATGATGCTCGAGGATATCAAAGAAGTTTCAGGTGATGTAGCCATAGGAAACGACAATTCCGAGTACCTTTTCTCAAAGGGTGAGTCATGGGTGAGCACTCTTACTGTTGATGATATTGATTATGCAACAATTAAAGAGGTTGGCGATACTTACTATATTACAATTGCCTTTGATGATGTTGAGGCAGGCGGCGATGTTACATCCCTTGCAAAGGCTTTTGATCTGCGCGATAAGGATGAGATTCTTGTATCTGAGGAGCTTGCAAAAACAAGTGCATACCTTAAGCTTAACGACTACACAGTCGGTTACAGCGGATGCAAAATCACAGCAACAGTAAACAGACTTACTGACGAAATCATCAATATCAACTATTTCAAATCCGCGAATGTGGTTGCAGATATGACAGGCGCAGGCACTTACGAAGAGTTAGGTGCTGTAAGCGTATTGTTTGTACTTGAGGATAAATCAAACTTTGATATAAGGTGGGAGAGCGAGCTTCCCACAAGTCCTCTTGAAACCACAACTGAGGCGGTAGTGACTGCACCGGTTGGCACAACAGTTGCAGAGCTTACAACAGTTGCCTGAGGATAAAGGTTTAATTAAAGTACGGAGGTAATTACCTTGAGCAAGAAAATAATTGCAGTATTGCTTGCGGTTACAGTGGTATTTATGTGTGTGTTTGCCGCTTGCAATAAAAACAAGGAAGAAAAAGAAGAGCAGGAAACTAAGGTTTACGGTGACGTAACAGAGTACCCGTTTGTTACAGATGAAAATGGTGACAGAGTGTACACAGATGATGGCGAGTTCGTTGTTTATGTTACTAATGAATCAGGCGATGTCGTTACCGATGCAAATGGTGAAGGCCAGACTATTGTACAGCAGTTTGTTCCCATTATTGAAGACAATGTTGCAGAGTTTTACGGTTACAGCATTGAGCTTCCTGAGGGTTGGTCAGCATCAAGCACCAGATCAGGTACATTTGTAAATGAAAAAAAAGGTCAGAAGGTTACAATTACCGCCCTTGAAAAAACTTATGACGATTATTATGATGCCAACAAGCAAACCTACGAGGCATTTAAAGGTGAAACCAAAGCTACAGTAACCTGGGAAGAGGATGTTACCCTTGGCGAGGGCTGCAGTAAGGTTGTAAGATTCGGCTTAAAGACAGATGAAGGTATGAATGTTATGTACTTCTTTGTTAATAACAACAACCTTTACAAAATTCTTTTTGAATCGGCAGATCCCAATACTGCGGTAGCAGACAGTGAGGCTATTTGTGCGGCAGTTT
Organism: Acutalibacteraceae bacterium; assembly: GCA_045602985.1. Lineage (GTDB taxonomy): Bacteria > Bacillota > Clostridia > Oscillospirales > Acutalibacteraceae > DTU089. The sequence continues at coordinate 19,286 of JAZULH010000103.1, forward strand.
CATACAAACCCTATCAGTATTTTGAGATAGATGTTACAGGCGCTGTTGAAGAATCTGTAGTGGAGTCTATTCCTTCAACAACAGAAGCAATTACACAGTAATAATACGACTAATAAAAAATGTACGGAGCTTTCTTTTGAAAGCTCCGTTGTTTTATATACTTATAGAAAAAACAGGTTTTTTAAATAAATCAGATTTTGTTTTTGAAGTGTTTTTCAGTAGCTGTATAAAGAATTGGTACAAGTATAATTGCACTGACCATTTCTATAATTCCGTTGGTGCCTATAAGCGTACCTATGATAGCATCAAGTGTTTTTGCAGCCTCACCAAACAGGATTTCAAATCCGCCGAAAACCTTTAATGAGCTGAGTACAAGCACGGTGTTGGTGAGTGTACCGGCAAATGCTGAAATGCCAAGTGAAATTGCTTTCGGGCATTTGGTTTTGGACAGCAGTTTGAATAAAAGACCTGCCACAAGTCCTACAACAATACGGGGAACAAGGGAGACCATCGGATTCTGGAAGGGGATAAAGCCTAATTGGAAAGCCCTGACAATGCAGGTAAGTCCCCAGACACCGCCTATAATTGAACCGTATTTCGGTCCCATAACCGTAGCGGCAAAAATAACAATAATGTGAAGTGTGGTGATTTCAATTACACCAACAGTAATGTAGCCAAGGTAGGGTGTGAATGTCATAACGACTATCAATGCCGCAAATAAGGCGCACATTACTAAACGTACAAGCTTTTTTTTCTTTTCCATAAGTAAAACTCCTTTCGCTACTATTCTCTGTGAGATACAGTGCGGTTAGTTTTTTACCTGTTTTTTCTGTATATTGTCAAAAGTCCTTGTAAAATAAGGTCTTTATTAAAAATTATATCCTTTTCACAGCAGGCGATGATTTCTTTTGCAAGACCACCTGTTGCTACAAGGGTTTTAATGGGTGTGCCAAGCTCCTTTTCCAATCTGTTTGCCATACCGTCAAGCATTGCCGCATTGCCAAGAACTGTTCCGGAGCGTATACACTCAATGGTGTTGGTTCCTATGGCGTGCTCAGGGGCGGAAAGCTCAATTGTCGGTAGCTGTGAGGTGCGCATTGACAGCGCATCAAGGGAAATGCCTATTCCGGGAGCAATCGTGCAACCTGCAAACACACCGTTTTCATCAATTACAGATATTTTGGTTGCTGTTCCCAGGTCCATAATAAGGCAGGGGAGAGGATATTGATTTACTGCACCGACTGCCCCTGCAACAAGGTCAGCACCAACCTCTTTGGGATTATCGGTGTTGATTTTTAACCCAGTTTTTATGCCTGCAGCAACAATAAGTGCATCACAGTCCGTAACTTTTTTTATAGCATTTTTGAAAATGCGTGTGAGCTCAGGAACAACCGAGCTTATAATTGCGCCTTCAATGTTGGTTGGGTTGATTCTTTCTAATTCAAAAATAGCTTTCAATTCTATAGCATATTGATCCGAGGTTCTGTGGCGTTGGGTTGCCATACGTGAGATACATACTGTGTTATCATCCTCGAATAAACCAAGAGTTATATTTGTGTTTCCTATATCTGCTGTTAAAATCAAAGAAATCAACTCCTTTATACTCGCCGTAATTATACTACAACATATTAAATTTCGCAATGCTTTTTTATTGTAAAAAAATGTTGAATTTCTGTAATTTTATGGTATACTGTGTGGTGATAATAAATAAAAGGAGTCATAAATTATGAAAAAATTCTTTGGTGAATTCAAATCATTTATTGCTCAGGGCAATGTAATTGATCTTGCAGTAGGCGTTATCATTGGCGGTGCGTTTTCCGGTATCGTAAAGAGCCTTGTTGAAAATATTGTCACACCGGCTATTACCGTATTAACAAATCGTATTTCGTTTACAGATTTGTTCTATGCACTTGACGGTAACGAGTATGCAACACTTGCTGCTGCACAGGAGGCTGGTGCATCAACCATCAATTATGGTATTTTCATTCAGGGTGTTATTGACTTTATCATTACAGCGTTTGTTATTTTCCTGCTTGTTAAAGTGATTAACAAAATCCGTGAATCAGGCAAAAAGGAAGTACCGGAAGAAGCACCTACAACAAAGGTTTGTCCCTTCTGCAAAACAGAAATCTGTATAGAGGCAACCCGTTGTCCTAATTGTACATCAGAAATAGAGTAATAGATTTTAGCAAGTGAAAAGTCCGATAGAGTAAGAACTCTATCGGACTTTTTGTTAATCAAGTTGTGTGCGTTGCTTTTTGAAGGACTTATTTATTACTGTGTTAAGTATTACATTAAGTGTAAATAAGGCTATACCCACGAACAAACCAAATTGCACGGAACCGCTTATAAATGAAACTGTGGTGCTGCCTGCTTGTGCGGTGGCAATAGTGAAGAGTATGCCTGCTGCTATAAAGCAAAGTGTGGACCCTACACAGAGCACAATGTTTGCTCCGGCTTTAAGTGACGGCGCCTTGATAAGAACAAAAATAAAGTTTAGAACACCGAAAACAACTGCCAGGTACAGACACACAACGGCGAGCATAAGCATTAAAACAGGAGTACCTAAGGTGGGTGAGCCTGTTATGCCGATAAGGGAACCCCAATTAAGGGTGAGGAGTGTGTTAAGTGTAAAGTCCAAAAGCGTCATATTCTGTGCTGATGCGTTTACAAATGGGATATTCAGTGTGTAGTTCGCCAAAGGCAGAACCAAGGCAACCAGAGGAAGAAATGTGCAAATAAAACGTATAATCCTGAATTTATTGCCAAAAAGTGCACTTTTGAAATTCCCGGTAAATCGTCTGAACTTTTTCCAAGCAACCTCTGCATTTGCAGCGTCCTGATCCAATCGTTCTTCCCAATTGTAGTTTGGAATATTTACTCCGCAGTACGGACATTCAGCCTTAACGTTCCAGATGTTAAGCACACCGTAGCATTTGGGACATAGAGCCATAATGCTCAATCCTTTCGTTTTTGTTATCAGTAATCAAGTACTCTGAGAACAGCTTTGATATTAACGGGGATTTTGCTGATTGTATCACGTGCGTCTTTTTCGCACATAACGGGTGTTACAAAGGCAATCTCTGTTTCGGACTCATCATCTCTGTGGAGAATAACGGGTGATTCAAAAGCCTTGTTAACTTCATTGAGTGCGGTAGTATAGTTATTTGTTTCCGCTCTTACATAAAGAGAACTGTTCTGAAGAAGGGGATCAATAACATAGTTATCTTCGGCGGGTCCCCAACCAAAGGCTTTGCGCTCTGTGGCGTGTCTTGCGCAGTCAATAATGTCGGCAACAACAGCGCTTGCTGTGGGGAGCTTGCCTGCGCCCTTGCCGTAAAATACCACATCACCTATAGCGTCGCCTCTTACAAGAATTGCATTGAAAACATCATCAACAGAGGCAAGCTGACTGTGGTTCTGTATAAGGCAGGGGCCAACTGTTGTGCTGATTTTGCCTGTTTCATTCAGAACGGCTCTGCCTATAAGCTTAATAACACCGCCCCAATTTTTGGCATAAGCCACATCTTCAGCGGTGATCTCTGTTATGCCTACTGTTTCAACAGCATCCGGATAAACATGCTTGCCGAAGCAGAGTGATGCCAGTATGCAGATTTTACGTGCGGCATCATGACCGAGAATGTCGGCAGAGGGGTCGCGCTCAGCGTAGCCGTTAATTTGTGCCAGCTTGAGTGCATCCTCGAAAGACATACCTTCATTTATCATCATAGTGAGGATAAAGTTGGTTGTTCCGTTGAGTATACCTGCAATTTCGCAAATTTCGTTTGCTGCAAGACATTGGCTGATAGGACGGATTATGGGAATACCGCCGCCTACGCTTGCTTCAAAGAGGAAGTTTACATTATTTGCTTTGGCAATCTCAAGAAGCTCGTAGCCCTTGGCAGCAACAAGCTCTTTGTTGGAAGAAACAACACTCTTGCCTGCCTTAAGGCACTTTGAAACATATTCGTAAGCAGGCTCTGTGCCGCCCATACACTCTACAACAATGTCTACTGCATCGTCGTTGAGAATATCATTGAAATCTGTGGTAAAAAATTTACCCAACTCATGATTTGAAAAATCACGGATGTCAAGAATGTACTTGATGTCAAGGGAGGCTTGGCCACTCCTGGCAACAATACTTTTTTGGTTTTTTAAGAGAAGCTCGGCAACACCTGAACCGATTGTGCCGAAACCCATAATTGCAATTTGCATCTCTATTCCTCCGGATAACAGTATATACTCATTCATTTTAGCATAAAATTCTGTGATAATAAAGAGAAAAATGAATTTTTATGAAAAAATTTTACATATTTTAAATTATTTTTAAATTTTTCCTGTTCTTATTGTATTCCTTAAATTAATAGTTTAAAATAATAGAAAATGTTAACTTCTATTACGGAGGAAGAATATGGATAAACTAACTGAAAGCAGAAAAAAGTTTATTATAAATTTTCTTTATTTCGGCATTATAATCGGCTTGTTCTATGTACTGGTCAATTATGCCTTGGGCTATTTGTTCCCGTTTTTGTTTGCAGGTGCTTTAGCGGTTGTTTTGCAGACACCTGTCAGGGCAATCAGCCGTAAGCTCAAATTAAAGGCTCACGGCTTTGTTTCTATGATACTTGTGCTTCTTATTGTAACTGTTGTAGTATGTGCAGTTGTTTCAATTACCACAGCGTTGGGCAGGGAATTGAAGGAGTTTGTAAGTTACCTGCTTTCTGAATTTAAATCTGTAAACGATATTATTGTTGCGGTGAGAGAGCTTGTTAATGATTTGATTCTCCGACTTCCTAAGGGCTTGGGAGCAACGGCATCACGCTATGTTGATAATTTCTTCAATAATCTTGCCACGGAGGAAAGTGCGGGCATTGATATGAGCTTCCTTTCTGCGCCTTTAAGCGGAGCTTGGAGTGTGGTTAAGGGCATACCCTCGCTTATTATAACCGTTGTAGTTACCATAATCTCCTGCGTATTTATGACTTCCGAGTATGACCTTATTCGTGATATGATATTAAGTCTTTGCTCTGAGGAGCGCGGTAAAAAGATTGTTGAAACCAAAAAAACTGTAACAAAAGGTGTAGGCAAGCTCATCAAGGCTTATGTTACACTTATGCTCATTACATTTACTGAGGTATTCCTTGGACTTAATCTTATGCGCCTTATTGGTGTGTATGAGGGCGGCTACATCGCCATAATTGCTTTTGTGACTTGTATTGTTGATATTATTCCTGTGCTCGGTACAGGTACAATCCTGATTCCCTGGGCAGTTTATTCAATAATTACGGGTAACTTCGGTATGGGCATCGGTCTTATTATTCTGTACGCGGTTATTACTGTTCTGCGCCAGGCTATTGAACCTAAGCTTGTAGCCAATCAGGTAGGACTTCCTTCAATTATTACAATTATGGCAATGTTCCTTGGAGCAAGACTTTTTGGTGCATTGGGTGTAGTTCTTCTTCCTCTTACCGTGATTGTACTTAAAATGATGCTCGATGAGGGTATAATCGGACGCAAAAGCAGGGTGGACAAAGCTCCCACGGGAAAAGAGGTAATCTGATGTTCGGAAAAATGATAGACATTCACTCACATACTTTGTGGGGGATTGATGATGGTGCCGGCAGCTTTAATGAAGCTATGGATATGTGCTTTTGTGCGGAGGATACAGGAACAGGTACGTTGTTTGTTACACCTCACCTGATGTACTGGGACAAAGCTGATATGCTCTACGATATACGTGAAGAAAAGGTGCAGATTCTGGAAGATGCGCTGGCTGATAATGGATCAGAGCTTGTTATAAAAAAAGGCTTTGAGATTCTTTGCGATGATGAGATTTTCAATATCAGGCATTTTCGCCCTTATACATTAAACGAATCACGATATATTCTCATTGAGTTCAGTTTTTATATAACAACAGAAGATGATGTTGTTTCCTGGTGTGAGTATTTAAAATCATTCGGTGTAGTACCTGTGATTGCTCATCCAGAAAGGTACAGGTTTGTTCTTGATGACCCTACAAGTCTGGACAGATTGTCGGATAGGGGAGTCCTTTTTCAGGTTAATGCAGGCTCGCCTGCAGGTGCCTTTGGGAAACGGGAGATGAATGTTGCCTGCCGTATGATAAATGCAGGGTTTGTTGATTTTGTCGGCTCAGACGGACACAGAATCAGGCAACGTAATACAGATATGAGCTATTGGATGGAGAATTATCCGCGTGCGGTCGATATGGTTGCGGTTAATAAGGCTGTGAAGGAAAATCCTCTTTTTATTATAGAAGATAAGCCATATACACCACACAGAAAGAAATATATTGGTGAATTTTGAAAAAAATATACTCTTTATTCCAAAAAAGAAAAAAGAGTTGATATATTTGTGGTATTATAATACCATCAATAGGTGGAAAGGAGGATAAATCCATGTTAGATTCTATTTGGCAACTTCTTGCAAACTATGGCCTTGACACAAAGGAAATTGCTGATGCAATCCATTCTCTGCTTGAGCCCGTTGTTGATGCAGAGGGTAACGTAGTAGGTTACGAAGGTACTCTTGCAGCTATTGTAGACTTCCCCATCATCGGTAGTGTACTTAAAGGCTTCGCAGACTTCGCTCCCGCAGTTGCAGAAACAACAGAGACTATCGCTTAAGTTAAGCGACCACGCACTTTTAGAAGTGTGAATTATTGCAATAGTTTTCACTAAGGAGAGTGTGGGTGACCACACTCTTCTTCATTAAAATAGTTAAGGTAATCATTTAAAAATGCTATACCTATTATATATATACGTAAAACGAGGTGTTGTTTGTGAATAATGAACCTAATCAGTATACAGATACTGAAGCAGGCAGGGAGAACGGAAGCGGCAAAAAGATTGTTTTTGTTTTGGGTGGTGCCGTTCTTGTTGGCGCCATAGTTTTAACAATTGCACTTATGAGCGTTATTCTTAAAAGTAATAATTCTCAGATGGAGAGTACCCTTGCCTATGAGTTGACTTCTGCACAGGAGCTTGCCGGCACGGATAACCGACAGGAAAGTGAATTCGATTTTGATTTTGGTAATAATAATGCCAATACTGTTGTTGCGGATGGTAACGGACAGGAAGGTACATTTGCTCAGACACAGTCCCTGCAGTCCGGCGGAAATACCACAACTGCAAAGCCAACTAAAAATGCGGCAGTAGAATATTATGAAAAGTTTTCTCCCAATGGTGAAAACATATTGTCAGACCATTTTGAGAATAAGTATATTAAACAGATTTCCTCTTCCTATGGTATTGATTCAGATTTGCTTGTGGCAGTATATAGCGAGCCGGACACAGGTAACAACTTTGTCCTTGAGTTTAACGGTGACAGGGATTCGAGCGGAAATATTATAAAGAGTCCAGATACTCTTGCAAAGGTTTATCAGATTGATAAAGCAGGCGGTGTAAAAATTGCTACCGGTCAGGAAACCGGAAATGTTGGTGTTTCTTATGCCGAGGGCTTGTTTTGTATAAGTATGATCAAAACCGTTGTGATGGAACAGTATCCTGATTATTTTACAGGCTTAGATTAAAATGAATAAAAACATTTTCAGCGAAACGACGATTTTGCTATAGTTTCTTTGGTAAAATTAACTTGTAACAATGCTACAAAAAAATATAAAAAAATTCTAAAAAAATACCAAAAAACTATTGCATTATGGAAATGATTGTGTTATTATGATAGGGCGCGCGAAGGGCGTGTCCCTATCTTTTTATGCCCTGACGCGAGCAGATATGCGTTGATGCGGGAGGTGGCTGCCCATCTGAGGCAGGGAATTTCCGCGGAGTATGTCCGATTTAAAACCGGGCGATCAAATACCGACTAACAAACCGTTTTCCGTCCTTAACTGCGGATTGCGGATTGTTTCGGAGCGTAAGTTTATCCCGGAATCCAATTCCGGTTTTTAAACGGAATGGGCGATAAGCCCGGGAGAGTTGTTGAATCTTACGCAGCCCGCCAAAATTTTTAGGAGGCGTTACAAATGGCAGTTAAGGAAAAAATCAGAATCAGACTCAAAGGTTACGATCACAACCTCGTTGACAAGGCAGCAGAAAAGATCGTTGAAACAGCAAAGCGCACAGGCGCACAGGTTTCAGGTCCTATTCCGCTCCCCACAGAGAAAGAGGTTATCACAGTGCTTCGCGCAGTTCACAAGTACAAAGATTCTCGTGAGCAGTTCGAGCAGCACACACACAAGAGACTCATTGACATTCTCAGACCTTCAAACAAAACTGTTGAAGCTCTCACAGGTCTTGAGCTCCCGGCCGGTGTTGATTTTGAGATTAAGCTTTAATCCGATATAAAGCTTAATTTTAAATATACCTATTATATATAGGTTGCAGGTCATGTTGAGGAAACTCAACCAATAATCTGACAGGAGGAATTCAAAATGAAAAAAGGTCTTATCGGAAAAAAGATCGGCATGACTCAGAT